>NZ_JBBCPK010000065.1:0-27031 GCF_037150775.1 Leclercia sp. M50 | reverse complement strand
CCTTCAGCGCCTTTTTGCGTCTTGAAGAGGGAGCGATCCTGAGCCTCTCCCCGGAGCGTTTTATCCACCTTGCGGAAGGCACCATCCAGACCCGTCCCATTAAAGGCACCCTGCCGCGGCTGACGGATGCCGAGGCGGATCGCCAGCAGGCTGAGAAGCTCGCCGCCTCGCCGAAAGACCGGGCGGAAAACCTGATGATCGTCGATCTGATGCGCAATGATATTGGCCGGGTGGCGGAGCCGGGAAGCGTGCGGGTGCCGGAGCTGTTCGTGGTGGAGCCCTTCCCCGCCGTGCATCATCTGGTGAGCACCATCACCGCCCGCCTGCCGCAAGCGCAGACCGCGTGCGATCTGCTGCGCGCCGCGTTTCCCGGCGGGTCGATCACCGGCGCGCCAAAAGTGCGGGCGATGGAGATCATCGACGAACTGGAGCCGCATCGCCGGAACGCATGGTGCGGCAGCATCGGCTATATCAGCCTCTGCGGCGGCATGGATACCAGCATCACCATTCGAACCCTGACGGCGGTGGAGGGGCAGCTCTACTGTTCCGCAGGCGGTGGCATTGTGGCTGACAGCCAGGCCGGGGCGGAATATCAGGAAACGTTTGATAAAGTGAATCGTATTCTGCAACAACTGGAGTGCTAACTGGTGAATATCGACGATCTGACCCTCGACCATTTTTTATCGCGTTTTCAGCTGTTGCGCCCGCAGGTGAACAGCACGTCGCTGAACCAGCGTCAGGCGGCAGTGTTGATCCCGGTGGTGCGCCGGGAGCAGCCGGGCCTGCTGTTGACCCGGCGCTCGGCGAAGCTGCGTAAACATGCCGGTCAGGTGGCCTTTCCCGGCGGCGCGGTGGACAGCACCGACGCCTCATTAATTGCCGCCGCCCTGCGTGAAGCCGAGGAAGAGGTGGCGATCCCGCCGCACAAGGTCGAGGTGATTGGCGTCCTGCCGCCGGTGGACAGCGTCACTGGTTTTCAGGTTACGCCGGTGGTGGGGATTATTCCGCCGGATCTGCACTATCACGCCAGCGAGGACGAAGTAGAGTCGGTCTTTGAAATGCCGCTGGCGGAAGCCCTGCGTCTGGGCCGTTATCATCCGCTCGATATTCATCGCCGTGGCCACGATCATCGGGTGTGGCTCTCCTGGTATGAGCATTATTTTGTCTGGGGCATGACGGCGGGAATAATTCGTGAGCTGGCGCTGCAGATCGGCCTGAAACCTTGACTATACTTTACATTCGCCTCTTTTTTGCGCCTTTGCGATCGGCCTCCCGCTATTAGTTTATCAGGCGTTAATCATTAGTTTAATTCATGTGAATAGTTAAGCTGACGACAGGGTTCCCTCTTACACTATGCGAAGTTATTACATCGTTACTGGAAACCCGGTAACCCTGTCAGGAGTGTTAAAGTGATTAGTATATTCGACATGTTCAAAGTGGGGATTGGTCCCTCTTCTTCCCACACTGTCGGGCCGATGAAGGCCGGTAAACAGTTCGTCGATGACCTGGTCGAAAAAGGATTACTGGATAGCGTTACCCGCGTGGCTGTAGACGTTTATGGTTCACTGTCGCTTACGGGTAAAGGCCACCACACCGATATCGCCATTATTATGGGTCTGGCCGGGAATATGCCGGACACCGTAGATATTGACGCCATTCCGGCGTTTATTCGCGACGTGGAAACGCGCGGTCGTCTGCTGCTGGCGAATGGCCGGCATGAAGTTGATTTCCCGCAGGACGACGGCATGCGTTTTCGCAGCGACAACCTCTCCCTGCATGAAAACGGGATGCAGATCCACGCCTTCAGCGGCGAGAAAGTGGTCTACAGCAAGACCTACTACTCCATCGGCGGCGGCTTTATCGTCGATGAAGAGCATTTCGGCCAGGACGTCACGGGCGACGTAAAGGTGCCTTACCCGTTCAAATCGGCGACAGAAATGCTGAATTACTGCAAGGAGACTGGCCTGTCCCTCTCCGGCATGGTGATGCAGAACGAGCTGGCGCTGCACAGCAAGAAAGAGATTGAAGACTATTTCGCCAACGTCTGGCAGACCATGCGCGCCTGTATCGATCGCGGTATGAATACCGAAGGGGTACTGCCTGGCCCACTGCGCGTGCCGCGTCGTGCCTCTGCCCTGCGCCGGATGCTGGTCACGACGGATAAGTACTCCAACGATCCGATGAACGTGGTGGACTGGGTCAACATGTTTGCCCTCGCGGTGAACGAAGAGAACGCCGCCGGTGGCCGCGTGGTGACCGCGCCAACCAACGGTGCCTGCGGGATCGTTCCGGCAGTGCTGGCCTACTACGATCACTTTATCGAATCGGTAAGCCCGGATATCTATATTCGCTACTTCCTCGCCGCAGGCGCGGTGGGTGCGCTGTATAAGATGAATGCCTCCATTTCCGGCGCTGAGGTTGGCTGTCAGGGTGAAGTGGGCGTGGCCTGTTCCATGGCGGCAGCCGGTCTGGCTGAGCTGCTGGGCGCCAGCCCGGAGCAGGTATGCGTGGCCGCCGAGATCGGCATGGAACATAACCTCGGTCTGACCTGTGACCCGGTTGCCGGTCAGGTGCAGGTGCCATGTATTGAGCGTAACGCGATTGCCTCCGTAAAAGCGATCAACGCCTCCCGTATGGCGATGCGCCGTACCAGCGAACCGCGCGTCTCGCTGGATAAGGTGATCGAAACCATGTACGAAACCGGTAAAGATATGAACGCCAAATACCGCGAAACGTCCCGCGGCGGTCTGGCCATTAAGGTGCAGTGCGACTAAGACGCTGAAAGCGCTTCTGCGACTTTCGTCTTTCATGCTTTAAACGCCCATCTGATAGGGATGGGCGAATTTCATCCCCTTTCCTCGTTACCTGAAATAATGCCGACTACACTAGCCAGGTTGCCACGGGCATCTGCGCCAGTGGCTCTTCGGGTGACCGTGGCATGCAAACAACGCACAGGATAATTAAAAATTATCACCGCAAACGGGTAATCGTTTGCCTCCTGCTGTCCCTTTCCACTCTCGTTTGCACGCTAATTATCGGCTTTATTTCACAGCGCAATTTAAATCAGCAGACCACCGTGGCCTTTGTCTCCCATGCTGTCGATACGCTGGATAAGATCCTGCAACCGCTGGAGACGGGACGCGAGGTGGTACAACCGCTTATCGGCCTGCCCTGCGTGGAGGTCAACTTTTTACTGCGCAAGCACGCCGCCTCCCTGCAAACCGTGCGCTCAATCGGCCTGATTAAAGACGGCATTCTCTATTGCTCAAGCATGTTCGGTGACCGCGATATCCCCATCAGCCAGTTTCAGCCCCTGCTGCCCGCCGCGCAGCCCTTACTGCTCCTGACCACAGACCAGCCGCTGATGAAAGGCAGCCCGGTGCTGATCCAATGGTATCCGGCGCCCGGCCAGAGTGAGGATGGCATCATGGAGATTGTGAATATCGATCTTATCGCCCGGATGCTGCTGGAGCCCCAGTTGCCGCTCATCAGCGACGTTAACCTCAGCGTCGGCGGTAAGTACCTGAACCATGAGCGCCAGCTTTCGGACAGGCTGGTGACAGACGCTGGCGACAACGTTTACCAGCAGGCTTCCCTCAACTTTCCTTTCATCATCACCGTCAACGGCCCGGGGCTGACCGCGCTGGCGCTGAAAAATCTGCCGTCGCAGCTGCCGCTGGCGGTGATATTCAGCATGCTGGTGGGGTATATCGCCTGGCTTGCCACCGCCAGTCGCATGAGCTTTACCCGGGAGATCAACTTTGGCCTGGCCTCCGGTGAGTTTGAGCTCTTTTGCCAGCCGCTGATCGATGCCAAAAAACAGGATTGCGTCGGCGTGGAAATTCTTCTGCGCTGGAATAATCCGCGGCAGGGGTGGACCGCCCTGGATATTTTTATTCTGCTGGCGGAGGAGCATAATCTGATTGTCCCCCTCACCCGCTACGTGCTTATTGAAACCGTCCGTCATCTGGCGATGTTTCCTACCGCGCCGGGCTTTCATATTGGGATTAACGTCGCAGCCAGCCATTTCCGTGACGGCACTCTGCTTCACGACCTGAATCGCGTCTGGTTCAGCGCCGAGCCCGCGCAGCAGCTAGTCATTGAATTAACCGAGCGCGATACCCTGCTGGAGATGGACTACACCATGGTAGAGGCGTTACATCAAAAAGGGGTGAAGCTGGCGATTGACGATTTTGGTACCGGGAGCAGTTCGCTTTCGTGGCTGGAGAAACTCAATCCGGAAGTGCTGAAAATTGATAAATCTTTTACCGCCGCCATCGGCACGGATGCCGTCAACTCAACGGTGACAGACATTATTATCGCCCTGGCTCAGAGACTGAATATTGAACTGGTGGCTGAAGGGGTGGAAACCCGCGACCAGGCGAGCCATCTGCGCCTGCACGGGGTGGATATCCTTCAGGGATTTTTGTACGCGCGGCCGATGCCACTGCGGGATTTCCCGCAGTGGCTGGCGGAGAGTTCCCCTCCGCCAGCCTCTCATAACGGCGATATGATGCCGTCGGCTCCGTAATTACTCTTCTTCGTCGTGGGCGGACTGTTCTTTAACAATGCGCACCAGATCAACGCGGTAATCGTTGGCGGTCACGATGGTTATCTTCAGCGGCGGCAGCTCAAGCACATCACCGGCTCGCGGAATTTGACCGTTCACGGCAATCACCAGACCGGCCACCGTCGCGATATCTTCATCGTGGTTGGTCAGGTGTTCCAGCCCCAGCGTATGTTGCAGGGCATGCAGATCCGTGGTGCCTTTGACCAGCCAGCCATCATTATCGTTAACGATCTCCGGCGTTTCGTCGGCATCCGGGAACTCACCGGCAATCGCTTCAAGAACATCCAGCGGCGTAACCAGACCCTGCACCACGCCAAACTCGTTGGTCACGATAACAAAGCTACCCCGGGCACGGCGCAGTACGCCAAGCAGATTGATCGGGTCGAGCGTTTCCGGCACCACGATAGCAGGCGATGCGGCGGCAATGGCCTCAACGTCCACGCCCTCTTCCAGTGCCACCAGCATCTCTTTGGCACGAACCACGCCGATGATCTCATCCAGCTCGCCGCGACACACCGGGAACAGGCTGTGCGGAGAGGAGAGCAGCTGCTGGCGGATTTCCGTCACGCTCAGTCTGGCATCGACCCAGCTGATTTCACCGCGCGGGGTCATGATGCCGCGCAGGGAACGCGAGGCCAGGGACAGCACGCCGTTAATCATATAGCGCTCTTCTTCAACAAAGGCGCCTTCCGGAACCGGCACCGGGACATGGTTATCGCTGTCCTGCTGTGCTTTGGCTTCGCGGCGGCCACCCATCAGACGCAAAATCGCATCAGCGGTCCTGGCACGCAGCGGCTGGTTCGACTGCTGGCGAATAAAGTTGCGACGGGCAATCTGGTTAAACAGCTCTATAATGATGGAGAAACCAATTGCGGCGTACAGATAGCCTTTCGGAATATGGAAGCCGAAACCTTCTGCTACCAGGCTCAGACCGATCATCAGCAGGAAGCTCAGACAGAGCACCACCACGGTCGGATGCTGGTTAACGAATCGCGTCAACGGCTTCGAGGCGAGTAGCATCACCGCCATCGCGATGATCACGGCCGCCATCATCACCGGCAGGTGATTAACCATACCGACAGCGGTAATGACCGCGTCGAGGGAGAAGACCGCGTCCAGTACCACGATTTGCAGTACCACTACCCAGAAGCTGGCATAGCCTTTACCGTGTCCGTCGTCGTGCTGGCGGTTTTCCAGCCGTTCATGGAGCTCGGTTGTGGCTTTGAAGAGCAGGAATATCCCCCCCAGCAGCATGATCAGGTCGCGCCCTGAGAAGGTGAAGTTGAAGGCAGTGAACAGCGGTTGCGTAAGCGTAACCATCCATGAGATCACCGACAGCAGCGCAAGACGCATAATCAGCGCCAGCGACAGACCGATTAAACGTGCTTTATCACGTTGTTTAGGTGGAAGTTTATCCGCAAGGATCGCGATAAACACGAGGTTATCGATACCGAGAACGATCTCAAGTACCACCAGCGTGAGCAATCCTACCCAGATTTGCGGGTCCATTAAGAATTCCATGACAAGCTCCTGCTAAAGGAATGGCAAAACGGCGCCGCGAAAAGGTCGGGCGAAGCGGTAAAGAACGTAAACAGTGAGTGGCGCGAATCGCCGATAAGGCTGGCCAGAGCTGGCCGGGTGTGTGACTGGCGTCGGTGACGGTCCATACAGTGGGCTACTGCCCCATACTCCTGACAATTAAACGGATGGTAAACATATCAGAGACCTGAGCTCTTTGGCAAAGATTTACTTTCCTTTGCAAACAGATGTTTCCGTGCTTTTTTTGATCACAGAAATATCTCATTGGCTTAGGCTAAATTACGGATCTTCATCACATAAATTATTTTTTCGATGTCTAAAATAAATCGCGTAAGTCTTAGTTAATTGAACTCTAACCCTTATCTGAATCGATTCGTTCTTTCGAAGATGATCTCTAATGCTCCTCTCACCCGGGGGCATTAACGATAATAAAAGGAGGTAGCAAGTGACTATTGCTATTGTTATAGGCACACATGGTTGGGCTGCAGAGCAGTTACTTAAAACTGCAGAAATGCTTTTAGGCGAACAGGAAAACGTCGGTTGGATCGATTTCGTTCCCGGTGAAAATGCTGAGACGCTGATAGAAAAATATACCGCTCAACTGGCAAATCTGGATACCAGTAGCGGCGTGCTGTTCCTTGTTGATACCTGGGGCGGCAGTCCATTTAACGCGGCAAGCCGCATTGTGGTTGATAAAGAGCAGCATGAGGTTGTTGCCGGGGTTAACATCCCCATGCTGGTCGAAACGCTGATGGCCCGTGACGACAATCCAAGCTTTGACGAGCTGGTTGCCCTGGCCGTCGAAACCGGTCGTGAAGGCGTGAAAGCGCTGAAAGCGAAACCTACAGAAAACGTCGCTCCGGCGGCGGCCCCTGCCCCGGCTGCTGCCCCGAAAGCCGCCGCCCCGCTTAAGCCGATGGGCCCGAACGATTACATGCAGATTGGCCTGGCGCGTATCGACGACCGTCTGATTCACGGCCAGGTGGCTACCCGCTGGACCAAAGAGACCAACGTCCAGCGCATCATTGTGGTCAGCGATGAAGTCGCCGCTGATACGGTTCGTAAAACTCTCCTTACCCAGGTGGCCCCGCCGGGCGTAACCGCGCACGTGGTGGATGTCGCCAAGATGATCCGCGTTTACAACAACCCGAAATATGCGGGTGAGCGTGTGATGCTGCTGTTTACCAACCCAACGGACGTCGAACGTATTGTTGAGGAAGGGGTAAAAATCACCTCCGTGAACATCGGTGGTATGGCTTACCGTCAGGGCAAAACGCAGGTGAACAATGCGGTGTCGGTGGACGAAAAAGATATCGAAGCGTTCAGGAAACTTAACGATCGCGGGATCGAGCTTGAAGTCCGTAAAGTCTCTACCGACCCGAAACTGAAAATGATGGATCTGATCAGCAAAGTGGCGAAATAAGCCGGCGCTGGTTGACAAATTTCACACTTAAGTCTGTTAAAGCTATAGGAGAAGTACAATGGAGATTACCACTCTTCAGATTGTGCTGGTGTTCATCGTCGCGTGTATAGCGGGTATGGAATCCGTACTAGATGAATTTCAGTTTCACCGTCCGCTCGTCGCCTGTACGTTAATCGGCGCCGTTCTCGGCGATATGAAAACCGGTATCATCATCGGTGGTACCCTGGAAATGATCGCCCTGGGCTGGATGAACATCGGTGCGGCCGTTGCGCCGGATGCGGCTCTCGCCTCCATCATCTCTACCGTGCTGGTCATTGCCGGCCATCAAAATATCGGCGCCGGTATCGCGCTGGCTATCCCATTGGCTGCAGCAGGCCAGGTTCTGACCATCATCGTGCGTACTATCACCGTTGCATTCCAGCATGCGGCAGATAAGGCGGCGGAGAATGGCAACCTGACGGCGCTGTCGTGGATCCATGTCTCGTCCCTGTTCCTGCAGGCCATGCGTATCGCTATCCCGGCGGTTATCGTGGCAATCTCCGTCGGTACCAGTGAAGTCCAGGGCATGCTGAACGCCATTCCTGAAGTGGTCACCAGCGGTCTGAACATTGCAGGCGGCATGATCGTGGTCGTCGGTTATGCGATGGTCATCAACATGATGCGCGCAGGCTACCTGATGCCGTTCTTCTATCTCGGCTTCGTTACCGCGGCATTCACCAACTTCAACCTGGTGGCACTGGGTGTGATTGGTGCGGTAATGGCTATCCTCTACATCCAGCTCAGCCCGAAATATAACCGCGTAGCCGGTAGTGCACAGGTTGCTGGTAATAACGATCTCGATAACGAACTGGACTAGCAGGTGAGCGAAATGGTTGATATGACTAAAACTACCCCTCAGAAAAAACTGACTTCGGGTGATATTCGTGGCGTGTTCATCCGTTCAAACCTGTTCCAGGGTTCATGGAACTTCGAACGTATGCAGGCGCTGGGCTTCTGCTTCTCTATGGTACCGGCAATCAAACGTCTGTATCCCGAGAACAACGAAGCGCGTCGTCAGGCGATTAAACGTCACCTGGAATTCTTCAACACCCATCCTTACGTTGCAGCGCCGGTTCTGGGCGTAACGCTGGCGATGGAAGAGCAGCGTGCTAACGGCGCAGAGATTGACGATGGTGCCATCAACGGTATCAAAGTGGGTCTGATGGGGCCGCTGGCGGGCGTAGGTGACCCGATCTTCTGGGGTACCGTGCGTCCGGTCTTCGCCGCGCTCGGTGCGGGTATCGCCATGAGCGGCAGCCTGCTGGGTCCTCTGCTCTTCTTTATCCTGTTTAACGTGGTACGTCTGGCAACCCGTTACTACGGCGTGGCCTATGGCTACCGTAAGGGCGTGGATATCGTCCAGGATATGGGCGGCGGCTTCCTGCAGAAACTGACTGAGGGGGCGTCAATCCTCGGCCTGTTTGTCATGGGGGCGCTGGTTAACAAGTGGACGCACGTTAACATCCCGCTGGTGGTGTCAACCATCACCGGTCAGGATGGCCAGACCCGTGTGACCACCGTGCAAACCATTCTTGACCAGCTGATGCCGGGCCTGGTGCCGCTGCTGCTGACCTTTGCCTGTATGTGGCTGCTGCGTAAAAAGGTCAATGCGCTGTGGATCATCGTCGGCTTCTTCGTTATCGGTATCGTCGGTTACGCTATCGGTCTGCTGGGTCTGTAATTTTTTTGTGAATACACCGGGGGCATGAACGCCCCCGTTTTTTTATCCGGAGGATGAATGACGGTCACGGACATCGTACTGGTTGTCTTTATTGTTGCCCTTCTGGCGTATGCCCTCTACGACGAATTGATCATGCCCCGCCGCAACGGCGCGACGTTGCTCTCAATCCCCCTTCTGCGCCGCGGTCGCGTTGATGCCATCATCTTTACCGGTCTGCTGCTGATCCTTATCTATAACAACGTGATGAGCCAGGGGGCATTACTGACCACATGGTTATTATCTGCCCTGGCATTAATGGGGTTTTACCTGTTCTGGATCCGGGCGCCGAAAATAATCTTCAAATCCACTGGATTCTTTTTCGCCAATGTCTGGATAGAATATAACCGCATTAAAGAGATGAATTTATCAGAAGACGGCGTGCTGGTGATGCAATTAGAGCAGCGACGTTTGCTTATCCGGGTAAGAAATATTGACGATCTGGAGAAGATATACAAATTATTGGTTAAGACTCAATAAGATACAAAAATAGCACTGGCTATATTTCGCTATGCTTTTCACAGTGTTATATAGCCAAAGCTATATTATTACGCGACATTTACGGGCTATTATTAACGTTATCTTCACATCAATTTCTAAATGAAAATCGTTATCAAAAACTAATCTGAATAATACTCCCCTGTAGTTGTTTTATATTCTCAAAATATGTTAAGGTTGCGCCCGTCGTTGGGGAGTAGCCGATTTCCGGTTTACCGGAAATGTACGTGTCAACATACTCGTTGCAAAACGTGGCACGTACGGATTTTTCTGCACAGCAGAAGGATCAGGCGAGACCATAGACGCATCGACTGCTGTTTACTGGGGGCAGTGATGTGTCATATGGATATCCCCGGTCTGGACGCGCTGATGAACCTCTCTGCAACACTTCTCCTGGCCTTTGGCATGTCGATGGATGCATTCGCCGCTTCCATGGGCAAAGGCGCCACGCTGCATAAACCTAAGTTCTCTGAAGCCCTGCGTACCGGTCTTATCTTTGGTGCTATCGAAACCCTGACCCCGCTGATTGGCTGGGGGCTGGGGATGCTCGCCAGCCAGTTCGTGCTGGAGTGGAACCACTGGATCGCCTTTATACTTCTGACCTTCCTCGGCGGACGTATGGTTATCGAAGGCATTCGGAATGATGTCGAGGACGATGAGCCGATTCAGCGTCACGGCTTCTGGCTGCTGGTGACAACCGCTATAGCTACCAGTCTGGATGCGATGGCGGTCGGCGTCGGCCTGGCTTTCCTGCAGGTCAACATCATTGCCACCGCGCTGGCGATTGGCTGCGCGACCTTTATTATGTCTACCCTGGGCATGATGATTGGCCGTTTTATTGGCCCGCTGTTAGGGAAACGCGCCGAGATCCTCGGCGGTATCGTTTTGATCGGCATTGGCGCACAAATTATGTGGAGCCACTTCGCCGGTTAACTGACTCGCTGCCAGCAGTGGATACTAAAATCGGTCTGGCAGCTGAAATGCGTCTGTTTTGCCAGCGCCTCCCACACCTCCGGCTTTGCCCGCCATGCAAAAGGGGTCATCTGCAAAAGCGCTACCGCCTCTTTTCCAGTCAGTGACATGTTATAGGCCAGCGACAGCGCCTCTTTCAGGGCAAAACCCTCCAGCTGCTCCGAATGCGGCGCATGCAGCAGAACTTCACTGTAAATCAGCCCTTTCAGCTCCATCAGGTGACGCGGTCCTGGCGTCACGGTGATCACCCAGCCGCCCTCTTTTACCACCCGCGCCAGCTCCTCGCCTTTGCAGGGGGCGTAGATGCGGACTACCGCATCCATACTGTTCTCTTCAAAAGGCAGACGATGGCTGGAGGCCACACAGAACGTCACCTCTGAATAGCGTTTGGCCGCCGCGCGGATGGCAGATTTTGAGACATCCAGACCAAAGGTGGCCGCGCCCTTTTCCTGCGCGGTTTGGGCAAAGGCCGATGTGTAATAGCCTTCGCCACAGCCAATATCAAGCAACGAGGTCGCGCCATCCGGCAGCAAGGCCGCCAGCTTACCGGCTACCGCGTCACGCAGGGGCTGATAGTGCCCGGCATCGAGAAAGGCTCTGCGCGCCTGCATCATCTCTGCACTGTCGCCCGGATCGCGCGATCGCTTGTGCTGGACCGGCAGCAGATTGACATAGCCCTCTTTCGCCATATCGAACCGATGCCCCTGTGGGCAGGCGTAACTTTTATCCGTATGGGCGAGCGGCGCGTGGCAAAGAGGACAGCAGAATGTCATGGGAACTCCGGGCAATCATAAAGGGCGAAAGTGTACCGCTAATCGCCCTGCTATAAAACGGCCTTAACGCATTACGATGAGGTGGCTGGAATCGGCCGGGAGTCCATCCGGCTTGATGTTTTCAATACGCAGCACGTCACCCATAATCTGGCTGAATACCGGTGCCGAAACCGCCCCGCCGTAATAGGCGCCGTTTTGCGGATCGTTAATGACCACCGCCAGGGCAAATACAGGGCGGCTGGCCGGTGCGACGCCGGCGGTATAGGCCACATATTTGTCGACATAATTACCGCCATCGTCGATTTTCTTCGCGGTGCCGGTTTTCACCGCCACCCGGTAGTCACGCACCGCGGCTTTGATGCCGCCCCCACCCGGCAGGGCCACGCTTTCCATCATGTGCTCCACCTCCTGCACAATCGACGCGGGCATCACCTGGGTACCGATAACCGGCGGATCGATGCGGGTGATAGAGAGTGGACGCTCCAGGCCATAGCTGCCGATGGTGGCGTAGACGTGGGCGAGCTGCAACGGCGTGACCATCAGGCCGTAGCCGAAGGCAAAGGTGGCGCGATCGAGCTGGCTCCAGAATTTACGCTCCGGTAACAAGCCGCTGCTCTCCCCCGTCAATCCGAGACCGGTGGAACGACCAAAACCAAACCCGTGGTAGGTATCCAGCAGCCGCTGAATCGGCATCGCCAGCGACAGGCGCGACACACCCGTGTCGCTCGATTTTTGCAGAATGCCGGTCAGCGTCAGCTCCGGGTAGTAACCGACGTCGCGGATACGGTGTCCGGCCAGGGTATAAGGATGGGTGTCGATCACGCTGTCTGGCTGCACCAGCCCCTGCTGCAGGGCTGTCATTAGCACCAGCGGCTTAACGGTAGAACCGGGTTCAAAGGTGTCGCTGATGGCACGATTACGAAAATCATTCAGCGTGGCACCCTCGCGGTTATTGGGATTGAAATCCGGGTAGTTGGCCATCGCCAGGATCTCCCCAGTCTGGATGTTGATCAGCACCGCTGCCCCCGACTCCGCTTTATTCCAGGCGACAGCATTGTCCAGTGCATCTTCCGTAATCGTCTGCAGCCGTTCATCAATACTTAACTGGATGTTGTGCGCCGGAACGGGCGGTACTTCGGTAATATTTTCGATCACGCGTCCGTAGCGATCCTCACGTACGCGGCGCAGACCGGGTTTGCCGGTGAGCTGGGCATTAAAACTTTTCTCGATCCCTTCGATGCCCTGACCGTCGATATTGGTAAAGCCGATCAGGTTAGCTGCCACGTGTCCGGCCGGGTAAAAACGGCGCGACTCATCACGCAGGCTGATACCAGGCAGCCGGAGTTTAGCGATCCACTGGGCCTGAGCGGGATCCACCTGGCGGGCCAGATAGATAAAACGGCCATGTGGATTGCTGTTGATGCGCGCCGCAAGCGTGGGGAGCGACAGATGCAGCGCACTGGCTAATGCCTGCCAGCGCGTGTCAAAACCCACTCCCCCTTTTGCCAGCACCGTTTTCGGATCCGCCCACACGGCCCGCACCGGCACACTCACGGCCAGCGGTCTCCCCTCCCTGTCCATGATCATCCCTCTGGGGGCATTGATGGCGACCTCGCGCAGGGAGCGCATATCCTCCTGCTTAACCAGCGGATCGGGTTTAACGATCTGCAACCAGGCGACACGACCAAGAAGAAAGAGAAGGCTGCCTAAAATCACCAGACAGAGGAGAGCAAAACGTAACGGGGTGAAGTTTGCTGCGGGATTGACGGGTTTCTTTTTCACCAGGGCTCCAGGGCTGAGTAACAACGCCCTGATTTAACGGCAAATTTGAGCCGCGGGGGTGAAAACAATGCTAATACTCTCGCAGCTTTGAAACAAACTGCTAACAGCGACGCATGTGGTAACACTTTGAAAAATATCCATTAAAAAGCCCCGCACAGGCGAGGCTTTATATCTCTGCAACTGAAACGTCGTGACGCTTCAGATCAGGCAGGGGTTCGATCAGATAGCGGTTACGTTAACAGCAGCCGGACCTTTCTGGCCGTCCTGAATTTCGAACTCAACGTTCTGGCCTTCAGCCAGAGTTTTGAAGCCGTTACCCTGGATTGCAGAGAAATGTACGAATACATCTTTGCTGCCGTCAGCAGGAGTAATGAAACCAAAACCTTTAGACTCGTTGAACCACTTAACTTGACCTTTAATCTTTGCCATTTGCAAAATTCCTTAGAATGTTTTCTTAGCCCGTGGGCATTAACTGAGATAAAACTGAGACATTACTGCATGAGGCACTAATATAAGGTTCGGCAGAGAAGCGGTATTCAACGACAACGTGTTTACTCAGGACTTCTTTACTGAAAATGCCACACATAAACAGAACTGTACCTCGTTTGACCCAAACCGTGTTATCACATACAACTTAAATAATGGCAAGCCATTTTTAAAGGTGTCTCGATCAGCCGCACAAATTCCGAGACTGACTTGCCACAATCTGCACAGTAATGCACGTTCAGTGTATACCAGACCAAAATGTTGCCTGCCCAGTCGCTGTCAGGATAAGCGCTGTTATCAAAGACTTTTTTACATTAGCTCAATAACTTCATATCGTCCAGCAAGCGCGCCAGAATTTCTGTGGTCGCTATTTCATTTAGAACTTTTCGTGAAAAGTTATGCTGAATTGATCGTAACGACAA
Source organism: Leclercia sp. M50 (assembly GCF_037150775.1). Lineage (NCBI taxonomy): Bacteria > Pseudomonadati > Pseudomonadota > Gammaproteobacteria > Enterobacterales > Enterobacteriaceae > Leclercia > Leclercia sp. M50. The sequence continues at coordinate 12,810 of NZ_JBBCPK010000065.1, read as the reverse complement.
GGGATTGTTTCAGGAAAAAAACATTGTATATCGGTTCGCTTGTTTAAGTTATATACACCTAAACCGGTAATCCGCTATGCACCAAAATAATGATATTTTTATGAACCTGCCTCAAAAAAAGGCAATCAAAACGTTTCGATTAAAATAAAATATGATAACCGTCGATTTAATAAAAAATATTCGCTAATTGAACAAGTATTCGTTTACAAGGATAAATATTGACCAATGCGCAGCGGATGAAAGTTATCGCTGCGCGGGGATAACTCTGCCAGTGCCTGCGCGAGCTCTCTGACAGGCTCATCCAGTGATTCATCCGCCAGTTCAAAGACACCCCAGTGGATCGGGATCGCCAGCGGCATGCCCAGCTGTTGCCAGAGATTCACCGCCGCCTGCGGATCCATATGATGAATCGACATGAACCAACGTGGTGCATAGGCTCCGACAGGTATAGCGGCGGCATCCACTTTTCCCAGTCGCTCCGGAATGGTTAACAGTTCCGGGGTATAACCGGTATCGCCGCTAAACCAGAAGCGCTGCTGCTCGCTCTCAAAGACCCAGCCACACCATAACGAGCGATCGCGATCCCAGAGGCTACGCATGCTCCAGTGCTGTGCCGGCACGGCGGTAAACACCAGCCCTTCGAAAACATAGCTTTGCCACCAGTCCAGTTCAATAACCTGTTTCGCCCCGCGGCGGCGGCACCACGCCCCAAGACCTAAAGGCACAAAAAAGGTCAGCTGCGGAAAACGATGCACAAGCTGGCGCACCGTGGCCGAGTCCAGGTGATCGAAATGGTTATGGGAAATAACAACGGCATCAAGGACTGGAAGCGCCGCGACACTCATCACCGGAGGCGTTTTTCGTATCGGTCCGGCAAACAGCACCGGCGAGGCGCGCCGGGAAAAGACCGGATCGGTAAGGATATATTTTCCGTTCAGGCGTAGCAGCAGGCTGGCGTGGCCCAGCCACCAGACACCATCTTCTTCAAGGGTATTGAGCGTAACGGGTTGCCACCACTGGCGGATAAAGGCGTCATAGCCTTCTGAAGGGGGTTTTGGCAACCCAGCGGCTTTTCGCGCCTTGCGCCAGCGTTCAACATCGCCGGGTTGACGAACAGGGGCATCCGGATTGCGGAAACCCTGCGGGGTATGATGTGCAAGGGAGGGATTATACCAGGGATTACGCCAGGCCATACATACCTCCCCTGACCGATTAGCGTTCGGCTACCAGACGAATAAAGTCATCGTCCTGGCTCTTAGCCGTCTCTTCTGGCGCTTTTGGTACCTCTTTCTCTTCCGGCTCATTGGCTTCGCACAGGCGACGCAGCAGGACATTCTGTCGTTTCTGCAGGTCGACTAACTTCTCCAGCAGTTCGATCTGCTCGTTGGTACGGGAGCTCGCGCGATTGACAAAAAACCACAGCACCAGACCCGCAACCAGCAGTACGACCGAGATCGCCAGAGATGCCACGCTGAACATCCCGGAATTGACTAACTCACCCATTTCACTCCCCCATAAAAGCGCCTATTTTACCACTCGCGTTAAGGAAGGAAATCACTTGCGATAAAAATGACAACTACCAGGGGATAAACTTATTGATAGAACAAATACCGCTAAAGAACTGTACATCCTGGTCGCACATCACATTGATGGTCTGCGTCCAAAGTAATACACAGGCCACTAACACTAAGACCAGAATAACCCAGCGTATTTTCTTCACTCCACTCTCCGTACCGTAACTGCCTGATGCCAGGTTATCATGCGCAACTTAAACCATGCCTAACTGTAACGCGAAGGCGATGCTTTCGGAATCATATACTTGTTAAAGTAAGTGTATCGATTACGCTAAGCGGCAGTTATTCAAAAAATGAGGTAATGATGCGCTTTTTTATTCGCACATTGATTGTTATAGCACTGGTCTGGACGGGTATACTGCTCGCAGGCTACGGTGTCTTGATCGGCAGTAAAGAGAATGCGGGCGGGCTCGGGATCCAGTGCCAGTATCTCACCGCGCGCGGCGTCAGCACGGCGCAGTATATTCATTCAGACAGCGGTATTATCGGCCTCTCTCGCTGCCCGCTCCTGCGAAAGAGCGAGACAGTGATCGATAACGGCTGATCCCTTGCATAAAAAAACGCCGCCATAAGGCCGCGTTTTTTTATCGCGCTTTCAATCAGAACGGATAGTCGTTGTAACCCATCTGTTCAGAAATCTTACGCGCCGCTGTGTGCAGCATTTCAACATACTCGTGCAGATGCTCTTCAGAGAAACGCAGCGTCGGGAAGGAGATACTCAGGCCGGCAATGACCACACCGAAACGGTCAAATACCGGAACGCCGATGCAGCGCAAGCCTTCTTCCTGCTCCTGGTTATCTTCGCCATAACCTTGTTCACGGACTTTATCCAGCACCTGCAACAGCTCTTCGGTGGTGGTAATGGTGCGCTCAGTGCTGCGTTTGTACTCCACGTTCTCGAGGATCTGCTTCACTTCATCACGGTCGCGCCATGCCAGCAGAACTTTACCGATAGCGGTACTGTAGAGCGGGTTGCGGCGGCCAATGCGTGAGTACATACGCAGGTTATACATGGAATCAATTTTATGGATATAGACGATACTGTCTTCATCCAGCGCCCCCAGGTGCACCGTCTCTTTCGTCAGACGGGAGAGTTCGCGCATCTGAATATCCGCGCTGCGGATCAGATCGACGTTCTGCAGCGCACGAGCGCCCAGTTCAAATAACTTCAGGGTCAGGGAGTACTTTTCGGACTCGCCCTCCTGAGCAACATAACCCAGTGATTTCATGGTCTGTAAAAAGCGATAAACGGTGCTTTTTGACATCATTACACGCTGGGACAGCTCAGTAATACCGATTTCGCGCTCTTCACCAAGCGCCTGCAGGATGCCGAACACCTTTAACACGGATGAAACAGAATCTGGCTGTTTATCCAAATCCGCGATTGCCATTAATCACCTCAACGCAAGTGTTTTATAAAATTCAGAACCGGTTTTTATTATAAATTCGCTCCGGCTTTGCTGCAATCAATCCTGGCTTACCTGGTTACAAATCTGCGACACACAACAGAAATAACAGTGATAATATCCTTACCCTGTTAATAATAACCTCCAATGCTAATTAATTTTCATGACGACTCTCCCCAAAGACGGCCTGCCGCTGCCGCAACGTTATGGTGCCATTGCAACCATTATTATCGGTATTTCAATGGCTGTACTGGATGGCGCTATCGCCAATGTCGCCCTACCAACCATTGCCAGCGACCTGAATGCCTCCCCGGCCAGCTCAATCTGGATTGTTAACGCCTACCAGATAGCCATTGTTATCTCGCTGCTCTCGTTCTCGTTCCTCGGGGATATGTTTGGCTACCGCCGGGTTTATCAGTGCGGGCTGGCGGTATTTACGCTGACCTCCCTTTTCTGCGCCCTTTCAGATACGCTGCACATGCTGACGCTGGCGCGTATCATGCAGGGGTTCGGCGGTGCGGCGCTGATGAGTGTGAATACCGCGTTGATCCGTCTTATCTATCCTCAGCGACATCTGGGCCGGGGGATGGGGATCAACTCCTTTATTGTTGCCGTGTCGTCTGCGGCGGGCCCAACTATCGCCGCAGCGATCCTCTCGGTCGCGTCCTGGCAGTGGCTATTTTTAATTAACGTTCCACTTGGGATCGTGGCGTTGCTGTTCGCCCTGCGTTTTTTACCGGCCAACGGACCGAAAAGCAGCATGCCAAAATTCGATCTTCCGAGCGCGGTGATGAACGCCCTCACCTTTGGCCTGCTGATCACCGCCCTGAGCGGCTTCGCTCAGGGACAGTCGCTGATGCTGATTGCGGGCGAGGTCGTGGCGCTGCTGGTGGTAGGCTTCTTCTTCGTGCGTCGCCAGCTGGCACTGCCGGTGCCGTTACTGCCGGTAGATCTGCTGCGTATTCCGCTCTTCTCCCTCTCTATCTGCACCTCTATCTGCTCCTTCTGCGCACAGATGCTGGCGATGGTTTCTCTGCCCTTCTTCCTGCAAAGCGTGATTGGCCGCTCGGAAGTGGAAACGGGCCTGCTGTTAACGCCCTGGCCTCTGGCGACCATGGTAATGGCTCCGCTGGCGGGCCATCTGATTGAGCGGGTACATGCGGGGTTGCTGGGCGCGCTGGGACTGGTGGTGATGGCGACAGGTCTTTTCGCTCTCGCCCTGCTGCCTGCGGCACCTCACGATCTGGATATTATCTGGCGGATGGTGCTGTGCGGGGCGGGCTTTGGCCTGTTTCAGTCACCAAATAATCATACCATTGTTACGGCAGCGCCTCGCCACCGCAGCGGCGGCGCCAGTGGGATGCTGGGCACTGCCCGCCTGCTGGGACAGAGTACCGGCGCGGCACTGGTGGCATTAATGTTCAACCTGGCCGGACAAAGCGGCACGCATCTGGCGCTGTTGACCGCCGGTACGCTGGCTACCGTCGCGGCCATCATCAGCGGGTTGCGGGTGACCCAGCCTCATTCACAGGCATAAAAAAAGCGCGTCTTTGGACGCGCTTTTTTATTAGCAAACCGAGGCCGTTATTTCAGGTATTCACCGTTACGCAGCGCTGCGATACGCTTATCCAGCGGCGGGTGAGACATAAACAGCTCGCTCAGGGATTTTGATTTACCGTTGATGCAGAATGCCATCATGCTTGAGGCTTCCTGCGGTTCATAGCTGGTTTTCAGACGCTGCAGCGCAGCAATCATCTTCTCGCGTCCCACCAGTTTGGCTGAACCCGCATCGGCATGGAATTCACGGTGACGGGAGAACCACATGGTGATGATGCTTGCCAGAATACCAAATACCAGCTCCAGCACCATAGAGACCGCGAAGTAGATCAGCGGGTTACCGTTACTTGATTCGCCTTCCTCACGATCGCCCCCCATAAAGCCTGCGGCAATCTGGGCAATAATACGCGAGATAAAGATAACGAAGGTGTTCACAACACCCTGAATCAGGGTCATGGTCACCATATCGCCGTTCGCAATGTGGCTGATCTCGTGGGCGATAACCGCTTCGGCTTCATCACGGCTCATGTTCTGCAACAGGCCGGTACTCACCGCAACCAGAGAGGCATCGCGACGCGCGCCGGTGGCGAAGGCGTTGATATCCGGCGCGTGATAGATCGCCACCTGCGGCATGGCGATACCCGCCTGACGGGACTGGTTAGCAACGGTGGTCATCAACCACTGTTCCATATCGTTACGCGGTTGCTCAATAACCTCGCCGCCAACGGACTTAAGTGCCATCCACTTGGACATCAGCAGTGAGATAAAGGAGCCACCAAAACCAAACAGCAGCGCCATAATTAACAAACCCTGAACGCTGCTCGACTGAATTCCTGTCAGGCTGAGCACCAGCCCGAATACCACCATGACCGCCAGGTTGGTGAGCAGGAAGAGCGCGATTCGCATCATAATATTCTTTTAACCTCAGTTTAACAAAACGCACTATGCGATTACCCACATCGTATGGGTATTCCGTATATTTTCAAGGATTGCAGCGGCGTAAGTCACCAGAAAGACACAACTTTACACAATAAAAGGAATGCCTGACGGCAGGATGCGGTTAACAAAAAAACAGGCACAATTTCTTGTGCCTGTCAGGGGAGATTATTTAGCCGGAGCGGGATTCCCGGCTGGCTTATCTTTTTCCAGTTTCGCCAGATCGATAGCGATTTTTACCGTCTCATCAAGATAGGGATCCGGCTCCTGATAATCCTTCGGCAGGTCATCCAGTTTTTTGAGGGCTGGCTTTCCTTCGCGTTTGAAGCGGTCGTTGATCCGCGCCAGACGCGTTGCATCATCCTCTTCGTTCTCTTTCAGACGCTGCGCGTAGTTCAGAGAGACGATATTGCGTTTCGCCTTCAGGGCGTTAAAGCGGGCAATATCTTTGATGATGTACTGGAACTCAGGATCTTTGGCAATGCGATCGTCGTGCTGCTTCAGCAGCGCCGGACCAAACGGAGTCATGTCGCCCGACTTCACGAAGGTGGCAGCGTTTACGCTATCCCACGGCAACGCGTTATCTTCAAACTTCTCACCTGTTTCGGTCTCTTCGTTGCCCGTCGGCATGATGATATCCGGAGTCACGCCTTTACGCTGGGTACTGCCGCCATTCACGCGGTAGAACTTCTGAATGGTGTACTGCACCGAGCCCAGCGCTGGCCATTCCGGACGCAGCATCTGATCGTAAATGCGGTTCAGGGAGCGATACTGCTGTACCGTACCCTTACCGAAGGTCGGTTCGCCAACGATCAGCGCGCGGCCATAATCCTGCATGGCGGCAGCAAAGATCTCTGATGCCGAAGCACTGAAGCGATCGACCATCACCACCAGCGGCCCTTTGTAGTAGACAACGCCATCGGTATCCGCGTCTTCACGCACTTTACCGTTATTGTCGCGAACCTGTACCACCGGACCGGACGGGATAAACAGACCCGAAAGCGAAACCGCCTCGGTCAGGGCGCCGCCGCCGTTGCTACGCAGATCGATAATTACGCTCTTAACGTTCTGTTTTTCCAGTTTCTGCAGTTGGACTTTGACGTCGTCCGTCAGGCCCACATAGAAACCAGGAATATCCAGCACGCCAACCTTGTCTTTACCCACGGTTTTCACCGACATTTTCACCGCGCGATCTTCCAGACGGATGCGCTCGCGGGTCAGGGTAACGATACGGGTCTTGGTGCCCTTGCCCGCTGGCAGAATTTCCAGACGGACTTTACTGCCTTTCGGCCCTTTGATCAGGGCAACCACATCATCCAGACGCCAGCCGATGACATCGACCATGCTCTGACCAACCTGACCGACACCCACAATGCGATCGCCTACGCTTATCGCCTTGCTTTTGGCAGCCGGACCGCCGGCAACCATGGAGTTAATGACGGTGTAATCGTCGTCCATCTGCAGCACCGCGCCGATCCCTTCAAGGGAGAGGCTCATCTCGGTGTTGAACTGCTCGGTGTTGCGCGGAGAGAGATAGTTGGTATGCGGATCGATTTCGTGCGCGAAGGCGGTCATCGCCAGCGAGAAAACATCTTCACTGTTGGTCTGCGCCAGGCGACGAATAGCAAATTTGTAGCGGCGGATCAGCGTTTCGCGGATCTCTTTCTCATCCTTACCGGTGAGTTTGAGGCTCAGCTCGTCATACTTAACTTTGCTGTCCCACAGCTGATTCAGCTCGGCTTCATCTTTTGGCCACGGCGACTTGCTGCGGTCAAGATTAAAGGTGTCGTTACCCGTGAAGTCCATTGGACGTTCAAGCACCTTAAGCGCGTATTGATAGCGCTCAAAACGGCGTTTCTGCGACAGATTATACAGGTCGTAGAACAGGTCCAGCTTGCCGCTGCGTAACTCATCCCCGACCTGGGTCTGCTTTTTGGCAAATTGTTCGACATCGCTCGCCAGCAGGACGTTATGGCTGTAGTCCAGCAGGTTCAGATAGCGGTCGAAAATTTTTGTCGAAAAAGCCTGGTCGAGATCGAACTGACGATAGTGCGAACGGGTGAAGCGCGACGTGACGCGCTCACTCACCGTCGCGTGCTGAGTCTCTTCCTTCAGAACCGGAATCTGATCGACACGCGTAATCTCGTCCACAGCGAAAGCGTGGCCTGTTATCGCAAACAGGCCAGCCAGCGCGGTGAGCTTAAAAAATGTGTTCATGCCGGGCTTGGCCTCCGTTTTAGAACAACAAGTGTTCTGCGCGTACAATCATTGACAGACCAGAAGTCAGCTGTACACGAACGCCATCTTTGGTGATTTCCTGTACGGTGGCATCCATAGCATTGTTACCCGCTTTTACCTTCAGAGACTGACCGACGCTCAGGGCGTTAATGTCAGAAACCGGAGTGTGGCGCGGCTCTTCACGAGGCGCACGCGGGGCTTTTGCCGGTTGCTCAGCACGAGGCTTACGCTCGGTATTCTCTTTGCGACGCGGTGCAGGACGTGGCTTGCGCTCACGGCGAGGCGCTTCTTCCTGGCCATTGGCCGCAGCCGCTTCGCGTTTTTTCGCCTGCTGTTCAGCACGCTGAGCCTGAACGCGCGCTTTGGCTTCTTCAAGCTGCTTACGCGCATGCTCTACGTGCTGCTCGTCCAGCACGCCGCACGGGTTGCCGTCGAGGTCAACACGCGTTGCGCCCGCTTTAATACCGTAAAGGTAACGCCAGCTCGAAGTATAAAGACGTAAGGCGGAGCGGAGTTGGGTTTTGCTGAGGTTCATCTCACCTTCAACACGCTCTACCAGATCCTGAAAAATACCAATTTTCAGGGGACGAGCTTCGCCCTCGGCACTAAAACATTGAGGAAAACGTTCGGCCAAAAACGCGATAACTTCTTTACTGCTATTCAACTTAGGTTGATTTTCCATGAAATTTCCTGATTACAACGGACGTTGCCGACAAGCCGCAGGCATGAACAGGCGTCATTATAATGACGCCATCCGTAAATGCTACGTTATCCGTTGATTATCCTGCGACGCTCGCAAAGAATTTATGATAATCGGTCGCGGCGAGAACCTGTTCCAGATTCCCTACCAGCTCGCGCAGCCCCTGTTCGTCCTCGGGGGTAAAGCGATTAAAGACCGTGCTGTCGATGTCCAGAACACCAATAATCTGATTCTCCACAGTCAGTGGCAGCACGATTTCAGCGTTGCTGGCGCTGTCGCAGGCGATATGCCCGTCGAACGCATGAACGTCATCCACGCGCTGCACCTGGTTTTGCGCTACCGCCGTACCGCAAACCCCGCGCCCAACCGGGATACGGACGCAGGCCAGTTTGCCCTGAAACGGCCCCAGCACCAGCGTGTCGCCTTCCAGCAGATAAAAACCGGCCCAGTTCACATCGGACAGACGTTCAAAGAGTAACGCGCTGGTGTTCGCCAGGGTGGCCAGGAAACTGGTTTCACCTGCCATCAATGCCTGGAAATCGCGGTTTAAGTCCGCGTAGAATTCTGTTTTGTTCATTATTCAATCACTTGGTTGTCTTACAAAATTACAGCATAGCCTATTAAAATACGCATTATTTGCGTTCATGCTCAAGATGAATCAATTCATGAGTTAAGATAACTATTAACTATCCCTTTTTAGCGCGACCGATGGCTCTTAAATCACCGAAAATAATGCCGACGAAAAAGATCACTGTGCACACGGTCGGCGATGCGCTGCCTCGTGCACATTATCAGCGTTGCCCGCAATGCGATACGCTTTTTACGTTGCCAAAGATGAAATCATACCAAAGTGCTTTCTGCCCGCGCTGTAACGCAAAAATCCGCGATGGCCGCGACTGGTCGCTGACCCGGCTGGCGGCGATGGCTGTGACCATGATGCTGCTGATGCCCTTCGCCTGGAGCGAGCCCCTGCTTCAGCTGCACCTGCTGGGCGTGCGCATCGACGCGAATCTGTTGCAGGGGATCTGGCAGATGACCCGCCAGGGCGATCCCCTGACGGCCTCCATGGTGCTCTTCTGTACCGTCGGCGCGCCGGTGGTGCTGGTGGCGGCGATAGCCTATCTGTGGTTCGGCAATATTCTGGGTATGAACCTTCGCCCGGTGCTCCTGATGCTTGAGAAGCTCAAAGAGTGGGTGATGCTCGATATCTACCTGGTGGGGATCGTCGTGGCCTCAATCAAAGTGCAGGACTACGCTTATCTGCAGCCGGGCTCTGGCCTGTTCGCCTTTATCGCGCTGGTGATATTGAGCGTCCTGACCCTGATTCACCTCAACGTGGAGCAGCTCTGGGAGCGCTTCTACCCGCAGCGCCCCGCCACCCGCTACGATCCGGCACTGCGGGTCTGTCTGGGCTGCCACTATACCGGCCTGCCCGACGCGCGGGGCCGCTGTCCGCGCTGCCATATTCCCCTGCGCCTGCGGCGGCATAACAGCCTGCAGAAATGCTGGGCGGCGCTCATCGCCTCGCTGATATTTCTGATCCCGGCTAACCTGCTGCCGATTTCGGTGATTTATGTCAACGGCGCGCGGCAGGAGGATACCATTATGTCGGGCATCGTCTCGCTGGCCCACAGCAACATCGCCGTGGCTGCGATCGTCTTTATCGCCAGTATTCTGGTGCCCTTTACCAAAGTGGTGGTGATGTTTACTCTGCTCGTGAGCATTCATTTCAAATGTGAGCAGGGGCTGAGAACCCGCATACTGTTGTTGCGTTTCGTGACCTGGATTGGCCGCTGGTCAATGCTGGATCTGTTTGTTATTTCGTTGATGATGTCGCTGATCAATCGCGATCAGCTCCTTGCTTTTACTATGGGACCCGCAGCGTTCTATTTCGGCTCTGCGGTGATTTTGACTATTCTTGCAGTGGAATGGCTGGATAGCCGCTTACTTTGGGATGCACATGAGTCAGGAAACGCCAGCTCCGCCGACTGAAGCGCGAGTTAAAACAAAACGTCGTATTTCGCCATTCTGGTTATTGCCGGTTATCGCTCTGATGATAGCCGGCTGGTTAATCTGGACCAGCTACGAAGATCGCGGCAATACCATCACCATTGACTTCCAGAGCGCCGACGGCATCGTTGCAGGCCGAACGCCCGTCCGTTTTCAGGGGGTTGAGGTGGGCACCGTCCAGGATGTTTCCCTGGACAAGAACCTGAATAAAATTGAGGTTCGCGCCAGCATCAAATCCGATATGAAAGATGCCCTGCGCGATGAGACCCAGTTCTGGCTGGTTACGCCCAAAGCCTCGCTGGCGGGCGTCTCCGGGCTGGATGCGCTGGTCGGGGGTAACTATATCGGCATGATGCCGGGCAAAGGTGAGCCAAAGGATCACTTTACCGCCCTCGACACGCAGCCGAAATACCGGCTTAACAATGGCGATCTGATGATCCATCTGCATGCAGCGGATCTGGGCTCCTTAAACAGCGGCTCGGTGGTCTATTTCCGTAAGATCCCCGTTGGCCGCGTATATGACTACGCCATCACCCCTAACAAGCAGGGGGTGGTTATCGATGTGCTGATTGAGCGACGCTTTACCTCGCTGGTGAAAAAAGGCAGCCGGTTCTGGAACGTCTCCGGCGTGGATGCCGACCTGAGCCTGAGCGGGGCCAAAGTGAAGCTTGAGAGCCTGGCGGCGCTGGTGAACGGCGCAATCGCCTTCGATTCACCGGAAGGTTCTGAGCCCGCTACCCAGGAAGATGATTTCGGCCTGTATAAAGATCTGGCCCACAGCCAGCGCGGCGTGATTGTGAAGCTCACCCTCCCCTCGGCGGATGGCCTGAAGGAGGATTCCACCCCGCTGATGTACCAGGGGTTACAGGTCGGGCAGCTCACCAAAATGACGCTTAACCCTGGCGGGCTGGTGACCGGTGAGATGACCGTTGACCCCAGCGTGGTCGATCTGCTGCGTAAAAACACCCGCATAGAATTACGTACGCCGAAACTGACGCTCAGCAACCCCAGCGTCAGCAGCCTGCTGACCGGCAGTACGTTTGAGCTCATTCCCGGCGGCGGCGAACCGGTTAACCAGTTTGTCATCGCCCCGGCCGATAAGGCGCTGCTGCAAAAACCCGGCGTGCTGACCGTGACCCTCAACGCACCGGAAAGCTACGGCATCGACGCCGGCCAGCCGCTGATTCTGCACGGGGTGCAGATTGGCCAGGTGCTTGAGCGCAACTTAACCAGCAAAGGCGTCACCTTTGCGGTGGCGATTGATCCGCAGTACCGCGAGCTGGTGCATGGCGACAGTAAATTCGTGGTCAACAGCCGGGTGGACGTGAAAGTCGGACTCGACGGCGTCGAGTTCCTGGCGGCCAGCGCCAGCGAGTGGATCAGCGGCGGGATCCGTATCCTGCCGGGTGAGAAAGGCGCCATGCGCGACAGCTATCCGCTGTATGCCAATCTCGATAAAGCCCTGGAAAACAGCCTGAGCGATCTGCCGACCACCACCCTGACGCTGGTGGCCGACACCCTGCCGGATGTGCAGGCGGGCTCGGTGGTGCTGTATCGTAAATTCGAAGTGGGTGAAGTGATCCTGGTGCGCCCGCGCGCCAATGCCTTTGATATCGAACTGCATATCAAACCGGAATACCGCAAGCTGTTGACCAGCAACAGCGTGTTCTGGGCTGAGGGCGGGGCCAAAGTGCAGCTTAACGGCAGCGGCCTGACGGTGCAGGCCTCTCCGCTCTCCCGCGCCCTGCGCGGGGCCATCAGCTTCGACAACCTGAGCGGGGCCAGCGCCAGCCAGCGTAAAGGCGACAAGCGGATCCTCTATCCTTCTGAGACCGCAGCGCGTGCAGTCGGCAGTCAGATCACCCTGCATGCCTTTGACGCGGGCAAGCTCTCCGAAGGGATGCCGATACGCTATTTGGGGATCGATATCGGGCAGGTCCAGAGCCTGAAGCTGATCACCGCCCGCAATGAAGTGCAGGCCACGGCGGTGCTCTACCCGGAATATGTCGACAACTTCGCCCGCACCGGGACGCGCTTCTCGGTCATCACCCCGCAGATCTCCGCGGCGGGCGTTGAGCATCTCGATACCATTCTCCAGCCCTATATCAACGTGGAGCCCGGACAGGGTAAATCGCGCCGCGACTTCGAGCTGCAGGAGGCGACCATTACCGATTCACGCTATCTCGATGGCCTGAGCATTGTGGTGGAGGTCCCGGATGCAGCATCCCTTGATATCGGTACACCGGTGCTGTTCCGCGGTATGGAAGTGGGTACGGTCACCGGCCTGTCGCTGGGGACGCTCTCGGATCGGGTGATGGTAGCCCTGCGTATCAGCGATCGCTATCAGCACCTGGTGCGTAACAACTCCGTCTTCTGGCTGGCCTCCGGC
>NZ_JBBCPK010000064.1:0-27257 GCF_037150775.1 Leclercia sp. M50 | reverse complement strand
AGCAACGGCAAAACCAAACCGGCGCTGACGAGTAATACGCCGCCTGCGGTGTTTAAGCAGATCGAGCATAACCAGCAGCTGATGACGCAGCTCGGCGCCAGCGGTACGCCTGCCATCTATTACCTGAATAAAGATCGCACCCTGCAGCAGATCGTCGGCTTGCCGGATGCTAAGCAGATGGCCGATCTGGTGGCCTGTAAATAAGCCACTCCGGTTATTAACCTGAACCATAGTCTCAACCGTTGTGCCGGTAAGCACCTTGATTTGTTCGAAAAATCATTGATACTGTATATATATACAGTTAAACGGATTTGAGACTATGCTATTCACCTTCCCGCGCATTGCTGCGTTCGTTAAAGGGCGCAAATAATCATGTTTGCGCTTGTCGATGTGAACAGTTTCTATGCTTCGTGCGAGACGGTGTTTCGCCCGGATCTGAAAGGGCGCCCGGTGGTGGTGCTGTCGAATAACGATGGCTGCGTGATTGCCCGCAGCGCCGAGGCGAAAGGGCTGGTGACGATGGGGGCGCCTTATTTCAAACAGAAAGAGATCTTCCGCCGCCACGGGATTGTCGCCTTCAGCAGTAACTATGAACTGTATGCTGACATGAGCCATCGGGTGATGACCACCCTGGAAGAGATCGCTCCGCGGGTCGAGATCTACTCGATTGATGAGGCGTTTTGCGATCTTACCGGAGTCAGTAACTGCTACAATCTGGACGCCTTTGGCCGCGAAATCCGCCGAACGGTACTGCAACATACACACCTCACCGTCGGGGTAGGGATCGCGCCCACCAAAACCCTCGCCAAACTGGCGAACTTTGCGGCAAAAAAATGGCAGCGGCAGACTGGCGGCGTGGTCGATTTATCCGGCGTTGAGCGTCAGCGCAAGCTGATGGCGGCGCTGCCCGTGGGTGAAGTGTGGGGCATCGGACGGCGATTGAGCAAAAAGCTCGAGGCGATGGGCATTCATACCGTGCTGGATCTGGCGAATACGCCCACCGCCCTGATTCGCAAGCATTTCAGCGTGGTGCTGGAACGCACCGTTCGCGAGCTGCGCGGCGAGTCCTGCCTGGGGTTTGAAGAGTTTGCCCCGCACAAGCAGGAGATCATCTGCTCCCGCTCGTTCGGGGAGCGGATCTCAGACTATGAGGCGATGCGCCAGGCCATCTGTAGCTACGCCGCCCGCGCCGCCGAGAAGCTGCGGGCCGAGCATCAGTACTGCCGGTTTATTTCGGCTTTTGTGAAGACCTCGCCGTTTGCGCTGAACGAGCCTTACTACGGCAATAGCGCCTCCGTCAAACTGCTGACGCCAACCGAAGACAGCCGGGACATCATTAACGCGGCGACGCGCTGTCTGGATCTCATCTGGCGAGAGGGGCTACGCTATCAAAAAGCGGGCGTCATGCTGGGGGATTTTTTCAGCTCTGGCGTCGCGCAGCTTAATTTATTTGATGAAAATCCGCCGCGCCGCAATAGCGAAAAGCTGATGGCTCTCGTCGACAAATTAAATGAGCAAGGACGCGGAACAATCTGGTTTGCGGGGCAGGGAATAGAGCAGCAGTGGCAAATGAAAAGGGAGATGTTGTCTCCGCGATATACCACACGTTTTTCGGATTTACTGCGCGTCAAATAAATGGCTTTCACTAAAATAGTGCAAAGCCTGAAAGTAAATATTTGTCGAACAGGAAAGATATATCCCTGGACGATCAATAATTGCGCTATGGTGGTGGTTCTATACACCTGCCCGGAGGGGCTATTCCCAACATAAAATTTGAGTGCCCGGTTTGCACGAGCAAGCGGTTTCGTTTTACCTCTTTTAGCCCTACGCAAACCCAACCTCATGGTGCTGTCTGTTCCGTCTGTGGAACCCGACTCACCGCACATTCATGCGTGCCAATGCCAAAACGAAGACGCTGGCCAAAACAGGTGGTTTAGGTGTTAAAAGGGGGGCTAATGCTGGCCCTCCCGATAAATGATTTTGCCGCTACGCTGACGACATTTTATATTAACTGCCGTTTCGTTATTTCTGAAAAAATAGCGGGCTTTATTTTTACGGCTCGCTTATTTTATTAATTAATTCTGGCCCCTGATTTTTTACGTTTCCCACCGCCCGGGTGACAGGATGCCAGTGGAAATCATCTGCGGGAACGGCGCCGCTCTGCGCTATCTCTTCAGCTTCTTTGCTGCTTACCGTCTCGCGGAGCCATTCACGTGCCGCCTGCGGCGTCAGCACCAGCGGCCGTCGGTCGTGAATATCCACCAGCCCTTTGTCCGCTGCCGCAGTCACAATCAGGAATCCTTCCGCTTCATCCCCGCGCTCGAACGGCGTACTGCCGATCGCGGCCATAAAGATGGGCTGTCCATCGGCACGGTAGATAAAGTAGGGCTGTTTTTTCTCCCCCTCTTTTTTCCACTCGAACCAGCCGTCGGCAAAGACAATCGCCCGGCCATGGTTCCATAGCGGTTTAAACATCCGGCTGCTGGCGGCGGTCTCCTGCCGGGCATTGATCAACGGGGCTTTATCCCACCAGCCAGGGGCGTAACCCCAGAATACCGGGTCGAGATGCAACAGGTCGTCGCGCTCGCTGAGCAGCAGCACTTTGGTGCCGGGCGCAACGTTATAGCGCCCGATGGGTTCCGGGTCGTAGGGGATGTCGCAGTCTGCTTCATCCGCCAGAAAAGCAAGATACTCTTCCCGGGTCTGGGCCTGGGCGAAACGTCCGCACATAGTTACCTCCGGTGGTTTTTCTTAAGTATAGAGGGTGAATTTCCCGGAACCGTAACCTCTGCGGCGGACGGTTGTGCTAAGAGCGATTAACGCGTCACCACCACATCGGTAAAGGTGAAGCGTTTTGGATGCCCGTCGGCGTGATAGCCGATGCGAATGAAGACGCGTAACGACTCAAACCAGGCGTAGTCGCCGCTGGCTTCTCTGCCATCACCGAGATCCTGTTTACAGGTAAACTCAAGATAGCGCCCGGGGAAATTGGGGTGAATGTCGGCGGCGTTCTGCCACGCTTTCCCTGCCTCGCAGGTCTGGCTGAGTGATTTGTTCTGTCCAGGCTTATCGCGGTTTGCAATCTGGCTGTGTGAAGAGATGAGCTTGCCCGGCTGTAAGGGGAGGGTAATTCCGCTCGTAAGCGTGGTGCTGACCCATGGCGCTTCCGACATGGTTTCCCATTTCCTGACGTCAACGATATTAAACAGGCGCTGGTACTGGGAATAAAAAACGGCATTGCCGAGCGTCATTTTCACAATGCTTAGCGTCGTGCCGTCTGGCTGGGCATCCACTCTGGCGACCAGTCCCGGCCCTTTTGACTCCGGGCCGCTCTGGGTATAGCGAAGAGAGCGGAAGGTCGGTTTAGATTGGGTGTCGGAGAAGGTTCTCTCGATGAGATCAACGACGTTTGCCGGCAGCGGAAAACGCTGTAACGCCGTCGGAGTATTGTGGTCTAAATCTGGTTGAATGGGTGCGCTATCCGCTGGCGCTTTATGACGCACCGGAAGGGGGCCTGTTCCTACGAAGTGCGAAAGATCGTGGCTGGCACAGAGCGTTTTTGCCACGCCCGCCATCTCTGACGACAGGGCGGTAAACGCGCCCGCTTTAAAGGTTTGGGTATCCGTAACCCGATCCTGGCTATCCAGTGAGAAGGTGCGCAGGAGACGACTTTGCGCTGTTTCGCAGTCAAGTATCACGTCCTGAATCTTCATTGAGTAGGGCGCACCATATTTTTCATCGTAATGAACGTTGGCGAAATCTGTCGCCAGACGCGCGCTGATGATCTTCCCGTCACGCCGACTGTTGTTCACGTCAATAAACTGCATATCACCCTGTTGCGCAGGAGAGGAGAGACCTGCCCACTTCGCCTCAGGCACATTCTGCTGGCAAACATCCAGCCCGGGTGTGGTCATGAACGGGCTGTCTGCATCCGGCTCAAAGGGGCTACCCGGCGCGAAGCGATCGATGGAGTCGGTACTGTAAACGCGCAACCCTTTACCTGGCTGCGCGTTGATAAAGAGCAGCGTTTTGTTCTGCGTCTGGCAATCGGTGTGGATCCAGATTTCACTCATCTGGCCTGCCATCGTGAAGACGCGATAAGGCGCATTGATCCCCTGTCCGATACGCAGCGTGCTGTCCGGTAACCACTCGATGATTTTGATGGGGGCAGGAGGAGGCATATCGATAGCAAATGCCGGCGCGGTGAGGGTCAATCCCAGGAATAAGGCGGTGGGTTTCATTTTTATCCGTTGTTAATCATTTCCTTGACGTGAACAAACGATAGCGCAAAACGAGGAGGAGGAATAACACCAGAATCAGGTGTTTTAAGGGGAATGCCTACCGGGACGCGGTGGCGTCAAATAGAATAAAAACTTTCTTATTGCTGATGTTGTTCTTCTGCCGTCAGGATATTGTCAATGTGAATGATGGCGGGTGAGCGCCTTAAGTGGATCATCCGACAGGCTGTATACCGGAAAAGTAAAAAAAGCGCGCCCGGGCTGAAAAGCGCTGACGTATTTAGCCTTTTACTTATCGCCCAATATTTTGACCAATCCATCCAATAAGATGTTCCGCGAAACCTTCCGCAGCCGGCGAGTTAAAAAACTTTGAAGACTGATACAAACAAACCTGGCGAACCACGTCAGGCGCAACGATACGACGCATAACCAGGCCGAACGGCTTAGCCAGTAGCTCTACATAAGCAGGAGACAGCGTAACGGCCAGACCAGAAGAGGCTATACCGAGGGCGGTAGAAATATTATCGACCACGTCGACAGGGGTTATCCTTTCATTAATGGGCAAAGCACTGCCCATGTTTGCGACATTCTGCTCATGATCGCGTCCTGCTGCGACCAACGGAAATCTTCTCAGATCCTCCCAGTTGACTTCAGCAAACTGCGCAAGTGCATGATCCGGCGTACACCATAATACCCACGGGCTTTCAAACAGCACGGTGGAAAGAATATCGTCACTGCAAAAAGAATTAGGGCCTACCGACATATCTGCGTCACCGTCAATAACAATATCGACGAGACGTTCCACCGGACAATCAATAATCCGTACGGCTACCTCTGGCTGAAGGGTTTTATACGCTTTGATTATTGTCGGTAGCATCACGCCGGCAATCACCATCGGCGCCGCAATGCGCACCACCCCCGTAGCGCGAGCGTTAATCGCTGAAGCGATGGTTTCAGCCTGCCGGGCACGTTTAAGCACCGCCCCAGCAGAATTCAAAAATTCCTTTCCAGTGACAGACAGCGAAACGCGGCGCGTGCTGCGATCAAACAGGCGAAAACCCAGCACGGACTCCAGTTCCTGTACAAGCTGGCTTACTGCGGAGGGAGTAAGTCCAAGACGCTCACCGGCATCCGTAAAACTATGGGTTTCAGCGACCGTAAGAAAGGTTTCCAACTGACGCAGAGTAAAGCGTAAAAAAGGCATGGCGCGGGCTCCAATTAATAACGATTTCTAACAAATAACCCAAATTATTTAAATTGTATACAACAACTCATTAACATATTAATGGTTGCAAATAAATAAAAACCCTTACCCCGCCCTACAGCAGAGGAGCTACCCTGCAATGACTTTAGAAAAATCTGGTTCTTTTGTGAGCGCTACCCGAAGCGAAACGGAGTTCAGTTCTGTGGATTCTGCGCAAACGGATAATGAGCTCATAAAAAAAGTATCTGGCAGACTGGTCTGGTTTCTGTTTTTGCTTTATGTGTTTGCCTTTCTGGATCGTATCAATATTGGTTTTGCGGGTCTGACGATGTCGCAGGATCTGGGCCTTACCGCAACCATGTTTGGTCTTGCCACGACGTTCTTTTATATCGCCTATATTGCCTTTAGTATTCCCAGTAATATTGCTCTTGGCCGCTTTGGGGCCAGACGCTGGCTATCGATTATTATGATTGTCTGGGGGTTGGCTTCTACAGCGACCCTTTTTGCCCATGATGCGCAAAGCTTGTATATATTGCGTACCCTGGTAGGGATCGCTGAAGCGGGCTTTATTCCGGGGATATTACTTTATCTGACCTTTTGGTTTCCTCAGGCCTGCCGCGGACGAACCAATGCGTTATTTATGATTGCCACTCCCGTTACCACCGCACTGGGTTCAGTTGTGTCCGGCTACATTCTCGAGATGAATGGGGTATTAGGGCTGAAGGGTTGGCAATGGCTGTTTCTTCTTGAAGGTCTGCCTTCGGTCGTTCTCGGCCTTGCCGTCCTGTTTTATCTTGATGACAATCCAATAAAAGCAAACTGGCTGACACGCGAGGAAAAAGCACGCCTGACAGCTATGCTTGCTGCAGAACAACATCAGGAAGTCACACCGGAAAAACGAAAAGGAAGTCTGCTTAGCGAACTATGTCAGCCGATAATAATAAAATTTGCCCTGGCCTATTTGTGCCTGGTAAATACGCTTAGCCTGATCGGAATATGGATCCCTCAGATTGTAAAAAGTTTTAATGCGGCCAGCAGCAATGTCACTATTGGCTTACTTGCTGCTATTCCTCAGATATGCACCATTATCGGTATGATCTGGTGGAGTGCGCGCTCCGATCGCCGACGCGAACGTAAATGGCACATTGCCATCCCCATGCTGTTCGCAGCGGTCGGCTGGCTGTTAACAGCCTATGCTGAAAATCCTGTCATTCGTCTTACCGGTATTGCGATGGCCTCTACCGGTGGCTTCTGCGCCATGGCTATATTCTGGACCGCGCCAGATAAAGTCCTTTCCAGTCGTAGTAAACCTGTCGGTATCGCCCTGATCAATGCGGTGGGCAATATTGGATCCGCCCTGAGTGCTTTTGTGGTGGGTTATCTAAAAGATATGACCAATAGCTTTTCCTCGGGACTGCTTTATGCGGTGGTAGTCCTGGTTCTGGGGACGTTACTCATCGTTGCGATTCCCATGAAGCCTGCTACAGACAAAAACCGTGCCTGTTAATCTCAAAAGGAGAGTCATCATGACCATCACAACAACACATTCTTACGCCGATAACCGTAGTGACATTTCCGCTGGCTATAGCCCCGAAGAGTGGGCGGCAAGGGTTGATCTTGCGGCCTGTTATCGTATTTTCGCCCATCTTGGATGGAATGAGTTAATTTATAACCACATCACCTTACGCTTGCCAGGGCCTGAAAAACATTTTCTTATTAATCCCTTTGGCCTGATGTATTCAGAGGTTACTGCATCATCGCTGGTTAAAATTGATAATAAAGGCAATATTATTGGGCACAGCGACTGGCCCATAAATCCTGCTGGTTTCACCATTCATGGCGCGATACACGATAGTATTCCGGAAGCTCACTGCGTCATGCATACCCATACCACAGCGGGAATGGCAGTAGCCTGCTCTGCTGGTGGGCTCTCTATGAGCAATTTTTATTCCGCGCAGCTTTATGAAAAGGTGGCATACCATGAATTTGAAGGGATTACGGTGCACGCGGATGAGGGCCCCCGTTTGCTGAGAAGTATTGGCGATCGCCCCTGTATTATCCTGCGCAATCATGGCCTGCTGGCCTGGGGGCACAATTTACCTCAGGCGTTCGCTAACTTATGGCTCCTGAATCGGGCATGTGAAATCCAGGTCGCCTCGATGTCAATGGGGCCAGTACTGGATATCCCCGAGGCTATTCAACGTAAATGCACTCAGGACTCGCTGCAGTTCGATCCCCGCTTTGGCGCAGGGCAGGATGTTTTCAGAGCGCTTACGCGGGTTATTGAGCAGGAAGATCCCTCGTTCAGAACATAGCTGATACTCAATGAGTAAAAGTCTGTCCAAATGAACAGGCAAGATAATTAGACCGATTATCTTGCCGTTCCCCGGAGGGAATACTAAACAGTCAAGTCAAGTGATTAAAACATCTTAATGCCAGTAATATTGTTAAGCGGGTGGCTGCTGGTTTCTTAACTATTAAGACCCCTCCGGATGGCAAAATCCATCGACGACCAGCTTCAGAAGCCAGATAAGCCCGGAAAAAATCAGCAGAAAGGCCAGCGCGGTGAATAAAACAATCGTCATCCTCGACTCCATGTTCTCAGTTTTGTTTGGTAAAAATCTTAGATCGCATTTTTCATTTGTCATTATCTTCCGGGTATTTTTCTTATTGCTGGCAGATTCGATACCGGTCAGAAGCGGACATATCCAGGATGAGGCCCTATAATCCTCCACGCCTGAAAACGTTCTGCACTGAGGATCCCCGATGACGACCTTTCATCAACTTACGGCCACCAGCCTGCACGGTCAGCCCATCTCTATGGCCGACTATGCGGGGAAGGTGGTGCTGGTGGTGAACACTGCCAGCCAGTGTGGCTTTACACCCCAGTACGCTGGTCTTGAAAAACTCTACAAAAAGTATGCCGACCAGGGGCTGGTGGTGCTGGGTTTCCCCTGCAATCAGTTCGGTAAGCAGGAGCCTGGCGGCGCGGACGACATTGCCCAGACCTGTCACGTCAATTACGGCGTCAGCTTCCCGATGTTCGGGAAAGTGGAGGTCAATGGCGCAACAGCGCATCCTCTGTTTCGTTATCTGAAAGAGGCGTTGCCCGGCGTACTGGGGGGACGAATCAAGTGGAATTTCACCAAGTTCCTTATCGGACGCGACGGCAAACCGCTCAAACGTTTTGCACCGATGACCACCCCGGAGAAAATGGAAGCTACTATCGTCGCTGCACTTGAAAGCTGATTAATGCAGGCGAAGCAGAGAGATGAGAGGGGAAAAGCCGGGCGCGCTGCGCTTGCCCGGCCTGAAGACTTATCGCGCCGCCAGCTCCCGGCGGATAATCTCCGCCCCTGCGCTTAACGCATGGAGCTTGCCGTTAGCCACCTGACGGGACAGGGGAGCCATTCCGCAGTTGGTCGACGGGTAGAGCTTGTCGGCATCCACAAACTGCAGCGCTTTGCGCAGCGTAGCGGCCACTTCCTCTGGCGTCTCAATGGCATGGGTTGCCACATCAATGGCGCCGACCATCACCTTTTTACCGCGGATCAACTCCAGCAGATCCATCGGTACGCGCGAGTTGTGGCACTCCAGCGAGATGATATCGATATTCGAGGTCTGCAGTTTTGGAAACGCTTCTTCGTACTGGCGCCACTCTGAACCCAGCGTTTTCTTCCAGTCGGTGTTGGCTTTGATGCCATAGCCGTAGCAGATGTGGACGGCGGTTTCGCATTTCAGCCCTTCAATGGCGCGCTCCAGGGCGGCGATCCCCCAGTCATTCACCTCATCAAAAAAGACGTTAAAGGCGGGTTCGTCGAACTGGATAATATCGACCCCGGCCGCTTCCAGCTCTTTGGCCTCCTGGTTGAGAATTTTTGCAAACTCCCAGGCCAGTTTTTCCCGGCTTTTGTAGTGGTTGTCATAGAGCGTGTCGATCATGGTCATCGGACCCGGCAGCGCCCATTTGATTGGCTGGGTGGTGAGCCGGCGTAAATATTTCGCATCATCAACGAACACTGGCTTCTGACGGGCCACGGCGCCGACGACGGTCGGTACGCTCGCATCATAGCGGTTACGGATTTTAACCACTTCGCGTTTCTCAAAATCGACGCCGCTGAGGTGCTCGATAAAGGTAGTGACGAAGTGCTGGCGCGTTTGCTCACCGTCGCTGACGATGTCAATGCCAGCCCGCAGCTGATCGTCGAGGGACAAACGCAGCGCATCCTGTTTACCGGCGAGCAGTTCTTCGTTCTGCAATTTCCACGGTGACCAGAGGGTCTCCGGCTGTGCCAGCCAGGAGGGTTTCGGCAGGCTGCCGGCAGTGGAGGTGGGGAGCAATGTTTTCATAACAGGTGACCTTATCGTTTTAATGGAATCAACGCGCGTACTGAGCAGACCATTGCTCAAGAAGAGTTTTGTACGGTTTGATAAAGTGTTTCTCGGTAAATTTCCCCTGCTCAATGGCCAGCTGGCTACGCTCTTCGCGGTCGTAAACAATTTTGGTCAGGGAGTGATCCTCGTTAGTCAGGCTGGGCTGGTAACAGTGCCCGGCGACCGAATTCGCGTTGTAAATTTCCGGACGATAAATCTTCTGGAATGTCTCCATCGTACTGATGGTGCCGATAAGCTCCAGGAAGGTGTAGTCGCTCAGCAAATCGCCGGTGAAGAAAAACGCCAGCGGCGCGGCGCTGTGTGGCGGCATAAAGTAGCGCACCTGCAGACCCATCTTTTTGAAGTACGCTTCCGTTAACGAAGAGCCCTGTTGCTGGTACTCAATGCCTAAAACAGGATGGGCATTACCGATGCGGTGATAGACATTTTTATTGGAGACGCTGAGGCAGATAACCGGCGGCTTGCTGAAATTGGCCTTATATTCATCGGAATTAACGAAGTGCTTAAAGATATTGCCGTGCAGTTCGCCAAAATTAGCCGGAATGGTAAAGGTCGTCTGCTGTTTATTATGATCCGGCAGGAGAACGCTGAAATCGTAATCCCGGACATAAGAGGAGAAGTTATTCCCGACGATCCCTTCAATGCGCTCGTTGGTTTTTTTATCAATGATGTTGGTTTTTAAGATTTCAATCGCCGGGAAGGTGGCGTGATTGTCTTCTCCCGCGATATTCATCTCTACGGAGATGATGTCCAGCTCTACGGAATAACGATCGCCGTTCGGGTTGTCCCAGTGCGCTAAGGCGTTGAAACGATTGTCAATCATCACTAACGTATTGCGCAGGTTCTGCTGACGGCTTTCCCCGCGGGCGAGGTTGGCAAAGTTAGTGGTGATCCGCGTGTTTTCGGATGGGTTGTAATTTTCATCGAAACGACTGTGGGTAATCGTGAAGGTGAAAGCGTTATTCATGGTGATGTTTCCCGGCTCTGACATAAAGACTGAAATCCCCTCGCGGTTACAGAAGTCAGTCTGTATGTTGCTAATACGTTAATATGGCTTAAGTTATGCCAGAGCCGGGGAGGGAGTGAAAGCGACTAAATTTCATTGCAACATGAGTCATCTTCATGATGGTGAAAAAATTTCACTCTGCACTCTCCGCATGCCGTTCCAGATCCAGCGCACTGGCGCTGGCGGGGTCGAAAAGTGAAAGGCTTTCAATTTGATCCAGCATGATGACCTTGCGAAACGCCATGGCGCTTTTAGGCTGTGAATCGAGCGTAATATCGTGGTCGGCATACCATTTACTGTAGTTATGCTCAATGCGCAGGCTCAGCGTCTCGCCGTCGCGGTAGCCGCTCAGCATCGGGATCAGCACGATGTTAGCGGTCTTTTCATATTCCAGGGTTGCGGTATGGATCATCCCGATATAAATCCGCCGCGATTTCAGCGTCACCAGCGCCAGTTCGCCTTCTTCCATGCACTGATAAAGCAACTGCTCAATCCCGCTGGCTTGTGACAGGCGCTTGTAAAGCTGCTTGCGGCCTTCGCCGTCCAGCCTGGCGCTGCCCGCCCAGTTCGAGCGATAGAGACAAAACAGGATGGCAAAAGCCAGCATCACCACTACCGGCGCCTGGATGCCCAGGAAGCTCCAGTTCATAAAGTCCACTTGCCAGTTAGCGTTGTCCTGCGCGGTTAAGTGGAAGGTATTGGCAGTGTAAGAGAGCCCGAGCAGCAACAGCCAAAGCAGGCCGGTGGCGATCACGCCCTGCAATACGAAGATACAGCCGTACAGCGCGACCAGAAAATAGACATCCCAGCCAAAGGAGCGCTTAATTTTAAACCGGGTGGAGAGGTCGCGACTCGTGTACCAGTATCCGCTCACCATCAGTACCATAAAGATCGCTGTTCCCATATCAGGCCCTCTTCAGCGCGTTAACATGGCGCAGGAAGTCCTGTCGCACCTCTTTACTTTTATAGTTGACCGAGGCGTTACCATCCTGATCGATAATGATGCGGTCCCCGTCCTCCACGGCCTCAATAATCTCCTGCTGACTCATCACCTGTAGCAGCGACTCAGGGCTGGAGAAAATTGAGGTAAACAGGCGTCTCATAGCGTGGGCTCCTTATAGACAAAAAGCCTAAGCATGGTAGGGGATTGCAAATATTGCCTTAAGGTTATGCTGAAAAGCGTCAGGTTACGCTCAGCCTTTTCCCCACCACGCTCCCGGAATCATGTTAATCGTTAAAGTGTCATTGACGTGGCCGAAGCTGTACAACCTGGATGTAGAACTGAGCGGTCAGTAGGGCAGTTTATGATGCGCGGGAAGCGCTGTTTTCAAGCGGAGTTCCATGATTAATGGAAGATTCTTAAGTCTTATTAATTAATCGCTTACTGAAAATAGTTTTTTGTAAGCTTTGAACGCCAGATAATTTTTAATGCCTTTTAAGGCGTTGATATTTTTAAAATTAACTTAGGTTGCTATGTAAAATCGCAAAAACTTGTACATACGCCATGTACAACTATGGCGGTTTGGTATATTTTAACATCACTTTAACCCCTAACCTAAATGTCAATCCGGAGCATCTATGCGAGGTAACAGTTCGCGCCAAAGTTCAGCTGAGGCAATCACCGCCTATTTTAATAAAGCCAGTCTGCGTAGCCAGCAGGAGACGCTGGGGCTCATTGTCGGTGAGATTCTGAATGAGGGACGTAACCTGAGCCGACTGGCTATCTGTACCAGGTTATTACGCCGGGTAGAAGAAACGGAAGATGAAGCAGAAATTGCCCACTATAATGAGCTGATCGCACTGTTTTTTGAACGATAGAGAGTGTTAGCGCTTCTGTGTATTAAAGCAGTCGATATAGGCGTTTGCGCAAAGTGGAAAAGCATCTTACGCAAAATAGTATATTGATAGCGATGAGAGGTAGCCCGGCTACGTTCAGTCGCGTGAGAACAGTTATGCATAGAACGAAATCTGAAAAGCTGAGGGACGATCTTATTGGCGAAGCTGTGTTGTTAATTTTAAAAGACAACGGTCCGATAAATTTTAAGACGCTGGCAGTAAAACTGAAAATTATGGCCAGCACAGAGCGTGATGTTGAACGACGAAGTGCACTGTCGGCGGCAGCATTAGAGGTTGAGCAAAAGGTTAAATCCAGTCGTGGCGTACAGACAGAATCCAGAAGTCATTGTTATGTCAACAGGATGCACCATCTTATGGTGAATGATACTCAGCATAAATACGATAAAAAACATTAATCTTTGGGTGGATAATATGCAACCTAATATTTCTCAGCACACACCGCATTTCAATGCCCTTCAGGACCAGGCGCTGGCATCCTACTTCCGTTCAGCCGGCGGTGCCTTGTCCGTGGAGTCTGCCATCTTAGGTTCAGCGATAAGATGTATTATTCTCAGTGGTGATAACCTCACCAATAAACAAATTATTCTTCAGCTAATTTACGCGCTTGAACAAACAGCGGATCAGGAAGCTGCCGACGTCATACGCAATACGCTCGAAATTGTTGTGGGTTTCACGCAGGATGATATTTAAGCATCACTTACGCCGGTGGCACCCGCATAATAAAGGTCTGGCAAAATAGCCGACGCAAACTGCCCTTAACCAGGGCAGCAGCATCTTCTGAAGTGTCCTCACAGCTGTCCCACCCTGACTTCCCCGTCCCATTGCGACACCTCTCTGAACATTCCCGTTTACAGCTCCGTGTAAAATAAAATAGTATACCCCCCTACAGTATCCAGGAGCCCTCCGATGCCACATTCACCTGAAGACAAAAAACGTGTCCTGACGCGCGTGCGCCGCATTCGCGGACAGGTCGATGCCCTGGAGCGGGCGCTTGAGTCCGGCGAACCTTGCCTTGCTATCCTGCAGCAAATCGCCGCGGTGCGCGGCGCCGCAAACGGGCTGATGGGCGAGATGGTTGAAATTCACCTCAAAGATGAGCTGGTGACGGGCGATACCACCGCCGATCAGCGGGCTGTAAGAATGGCGGAAGTCGGCCATTTGCTGCGCTCTTATCTAAAATAAACACCTGACATCACTAAAAGGAAAGCAAGATGAAATCACGTGCTGCTGTTGCATTTGGCCCAGGCCAGCCGTTGAAAATCGTTGAAATTGATGTGGCGCCACCAAAGAAGGGTGAAGTGCTGGTCAAAATCACCCACACCGGCGTGTGCCACACCGACGCGTTTACCCTGTCGGGTGACGATCCGGAAGGCGTTTTCCCGGCGGTGCTCGGTCATGAGGGCGGTGGCGTGGTGGTGGAAGTCGGCGAGGGCGTCACCAGCCTGCAACCGGGCGATCACGTCATCCCGCTGTACACCGCAGAGTGTCGCGAGTGTAAGTTCTGTAAATCCGGCAAAACCAACCTCTGCCAGGCGGTGCGCGCCACCCAGGGTAAAGGGCTGATGCCGGACGGCACCACCCGTTTCTCATACAACGGTGAGCCGATCTATCACTACATGGGCACCAGCACCTTCAGCGAATACACCGTCTGCGCTGAAATCTCGCTGGCAAAAGTGAACCCGCAGGCGCCGCTGGATAAGGTCTGTCTGCTGGGCTGCGGCGTCACCACCGGTATTGGTGCCGTCCACAACACCGCCAAAGTGAAAGAGGGCGATACCGTGGCGGTATTCGGTCTGGGCGGCATCGGTCTGGCAGTGATCCAGGGGGCGGTGCAGGCAAAAGCTGGACGCATTCTGGCGGTGGACACCAAACCGGAAAAATTCAAACTGGCGGGTGAAATGGGCGCGACCGACTTCATCAACCCGAACGACTACGACAAGCCCGTTCAGGACGTCATTGTTGAACTCACCGACGGCGGCGTCGACTTCAGCTTTGAGTGCATTGGTAACGTCAACGTCATGCGTGCCGCGCTGGAGTGCTGCCACAAGGGCTGGGGCGAAAGCGTGATTATCGGCGTGGCCGGTGCGGGTCAGGAGATCAAAACCCGTCCGTTCCAGCTGGTGACTGGCCGCGTATGGCGTGGCTCCGCGTTTGGCGGCGTAAAAGGGCGCACCCAGCTGCCGGGTATGGTAGAGGACGCGATGGCGGGCAAAATTCAGCTCGATCCGTTCATTACCCACCGCCTGCCGCTGGATCAGATCAACGAGGCTTTCGATCTGATGCACGAAGGGAAATCCATCCGTACCGTTATCCATTTCGGCGATAACTGATAAACCTTCTCTCTCCCGCTGCACCTTTATGGGCAGCGGGACGACATCTCTTTAAAAATCATTGCGAAAGTGTGACCAGTGTTGCGATTTTAGCCGTAATCAAATTCTCTGTCGTGCCGATGACTACTTTACAGGCGTGTTTCCACGCATCTTACCTATGAGAGAGTCTACGGCTATGGACAAAACAACAACAGTTCGGGCGCAACATAAGCTGGGCTTCCTGCATCACATCAGGCTGCTTCCGCTTTTCTCCTCGATTTTGGGTGGCATTATTTTGCTGTTTGCCCTGAGCGCGGGGTTGGCAGGTTATTTTTTACTCCAGGCAGATAAAGATCAGCAGGATGTAACGGCTGAGATCCAGGTCCGTACCGGGTTGTCAAACAGTTCAAACCATCTGCGCACGGCGCGTATCAACATGATCCATGCGGGCGCTGCCAGCCGTATCGCCGAAATGGATGAGATGAAAAAGAACATCGCGGAAGCAGAGCAGCGCCTTAAACAGTCCCAGGCCGGTTTTGCCGCCTACATGAGCCGTGGCGTTCGCACCCCGGCGGACGAAGCGCTGGATGGCGATCTGAAGACCAACTACCAGGCCTACATTGATGGCATGCAGCCGATGCTGAAATATGCCAAAAACGGCATGTTTGAAGCCATCATCAACCACGAAAACGAGACGGCGCGTCCGCTGGATGATGCTTACAACGAGGTGCTGCTGAAAGCGATCAAGATCCGTACCGAACGCGCGAATATGCTCACCGAACAGGCGCACACCCGCACCCAGCTGGGGCTGATGTTTATGATCGGCGCCTTTGGTCTGGCCCTGGTGCTGACGGTGATCACCTTTATCGTTCTGCGTCGCACGGTGATTAACCCGCTGCAACGTGCGGCAACCCGCATTGAACATATTGCGAAAGGCGATCTGACGCTGCCAGAAGAGCAGACCGGGCGCAGTGAAATTGGCCGTCTGACCCACGATCTGCAAACCATGCAGCGCTCGCTGGTGAATACCGTGGGCACCGTGCGTCAGGGCGCGGAAGAGATCTACCGCGGCACCAGCGAAATCTCTGCCGGTAACACCGATCTCTCATCACGTACCGAGCAGCAGGCCGCGGCGATTGAGCAGACCGCAGCCAGCATGGAACAGCTGACCGCCACCGTGAAGCAGAACGCCGATAACGCGCACCACGCCAGCAAGCTGGCGGAAGATGCCTCCGGTAAAGCCAGCCGCGGCGGCCAGATGGTCTCCGGGGTGGTGAAAACCATGGGCAACATCTCCAGCAGCTCGAAGAAAATCTCCGAAATCACCGCGGTGATCAACAGCATCGCCTTCCAGACCAACATCCTGGCGCTGAACGCCGCGGTGGAAGCCGCCCGTGCCGGTGAGCAGGGGCGCGGGTTTGCGGTGGTCGCCAGCGAAGTCCGCACCCTGGCCAGCCGCAGCGCCAACGCTGCGAAAGAGATTGAAGGGCTGATCAGCGAGTCGGTTTCGCTCATCGATCAGGGCTCCGGGGAAGTGGTTGCCGCAGGTAACACCATGAGCGAAATTGTGGAAGCGGTTAAACGCGTCACCGATATCATGCTGGAGATTGCCGCCGCTTCCGACGAGCAGAGCCGGGGCATTGTGCAGGTCAGCCAGGCGATCTCGGAGATGGATAAAGTGACCCAGCAGAACGCCTCGCTGGTGGAAGAAGCCTCCGCCGCGGCGGCCTCGCTGGAAGATCAGGCTGCCCGTCTGACCGAAGCGGTAGGCGCCTTCCGCTTGCAGGGTATGGGCCAGGCCCGCAGCAGCAGTAAAGCGGCGCCTGTCGCGCCAGCCGCACCGCTGCGTCCGGCGGTTGCCGATGGGGATAACTGGGAAACGTTCTGATCCCCAGCCGCATCCTGCCGGGTGGCGCTGCGCTTACCCGGCCTACAAAACCGTAGGCCCGTGCAAGCGAAGCGCCGCCGGGCAAAAAAGGGTTCATGTTTCGACATGAACCCTTTTTTTATTCCCCGCTATGATGGATGTAAGGGCTAAAGAGGAACAGGACGATGAAACGATTTACGCAGGTGGTTTGCACAGCGTGGTTACTGGCCGGGTGTGCCTCCGGCGGCAGCGTGGGGGTGGGCGGCATCGGGATCGGCGGCGGCGGGGGGAGCAGCGGAGTGGGGGTCGGGTTATCTTTCCCGGTGGGCGGCAGCACATCGACCGTCGATAACGGGCAGGCGGACTGCGACGGCGACGTATACCGGGTGCAGCCGCGCTATCCTGAGCAGGCCGCGGCGCAGAACTATTCCGGCAGGGTGACGGTTTCGTTTAACGTCAAGCTCAATGGCCGCGCGACGGATTACGAAGCCGCAGGGGATAAACCCTTCTTCGAGGAGACAAAACGCGCCGTCTTACGCAGCTGCTGGCCAGCAGGCGTCCATCAGAACCTGGTGGCGAGTTACCAGAACGGCAAGACGGCAACCTGGATCGAAAATTCTCTCTCCGCTAAGCCGTAGAAATAAAAAAGCCGGCCACAAAGGTGGCCGGCTCGACGGTTAAACGCGATTACTGCTTATCAGGCAGCGCATAGGCGATGATGTAATCTCCACGATCCGGAGACTGACGCGCGCCACCCGCATTGATGATGATGTACTGCTTGCCGGTTTTCGGCGACACGTAGGTCATCGGCCCGGACTGGCTGCCCACCGGCAGGCGGTCTTTCCAGATCTCTTTCCCGTTGGCGGTATCGAACGCGCGCAGGTAGAAATCCTGCGTACCGGCGAAGAACAGCAGGCCAGACTGGGTGGAGAGCGACGCGCCCAGCGTCGGCATGCCAATCGGGATTGGCATGTGCATGCGGATGCCCAGCGGACCGGTATCTTCCACAGTACCTACCGGCACCTGCCACACCAGCTTGCCGGACTTCAGATCCACGGCAGACAGGGTGCCGAACGGCGGTTTCTGACACGGAATACCCAGCGGCGACAGGAAGCGTTCGCGCATGGCGCCAAACGGTGTCCCGTCCATCGGCACAATCCCCATCTCAATCCCGCTGGCATTTTTGGCTACGTTGGCGCGCGGCACCATGTAGTTCGCCAGCCCCAGGCGCATGTCGTTCACGAACATCAGGCTGTTGTTCGGGTCAACCGAGACGCTGCCCCAGTTCATGCCGCCGAGCGAGCCCGGGAACTGCAGGGAGCGATCCAGACCCGGCGGGGTAAAGACGCCCTGGTGGCGCATCTCTTTAAACTGGATGCGGCAGAGCAGCAGGTCAACCGGCGTGGCGCCCCACATATCCGATTCGGTCAGGGTCTGGTTGCCAATCATCGGCATGCCGACGGAGTATGGCTGGGTCGGGGAGTAACGCTCGCCTTCAACATTTCCGGCAGGCACCGGACGCTCTTCCACCTTCGCCACCGGCTGGCCGGTTTCGCGGTTGAGCATAAAGATCATGCCCTGCTTGCTGGTCTGCACCAGCACTGGCGTGGAGCCACCTTTACCATCCGGCAGATCGTACAGCAGCGGCTGCGACGGCAGGTCGAAGTCCCAGAGATCGTGGTGGGTGGTCTGGAAATGCCAGCGTACCTGACCGGTTGTGGCATCCACTGCCACAATGGAGGAGCTGTATTTATCATCCAGTTCGGTACGCTGACCGGCCCAGAAGTCCGGGGTGGCGTTACCGGTCGGAAGGTAGATCAGGTTCAGCTTCGCGTCATAGGACATGGCTGACCAGACGTTCGGCGTCCCGCGGGTATAGGTCTGGCCTTCCGGCGGCAGGCCGGTGATGTTCGGGTTACCCGGATCCCAGGCCCAGGCCAGCTTGCCGCTGTGCACATCATAGGCACGGACCACGCCCGGCGGCTCATCGGTGGAGAAGTTATCCGCCACGCGGCCACCTACCACCACGACGTTGCCCGCCACCAGCGGGGTGGAGGTTTGCTGATAGTAGCCAGGCTTCACTTCACCCATACCGACGCTGAGATCGACCACGCCATGCTTGCCAAAATCTTCACACAGCTTGCCGGTATCGGCGTTGATGGCGATAAGACGGGCATCGGTGGTCGGCAGGAACAGACGACGCGGACAGGCGGCAGGCTGGGTTTCCGCCTGTGACGTTGTCACATTTGTACTCTCTTCAAAATAGCCCAGACCACGGCAGCGCTGCCAGTTTGGCGCGGTGGCTTTGGAATCATAGCGCCACTTCTCTTTGCCGGAGTCGACATCCAGCGCCAGCACCTTGCTGTAGGGCGTACAGACGTAGAGCGTATCGCCAATCTGCAGCGGGGTATTCTGATCTTCCGCCCCGGAGCCGTTGCTCTGGGGAATGTCGCCGGTGTGGGCAACCCAGGCTACTTTCAGATCGCTCACGTTCTGCTTGTTAATCTGATCCAGAGCGGCAAAGCGGTCGCCGTGGGTGGTGTTACCCCAGTGCGCCCAGTTTTTCTGCTGCTGCCCCGCGGCCACCGGTTTTACCGGTACGGGTTCGTTAGCGGCAACCAGGGTCTGCGGTTTAAACATCCAGCCAAGGCTCACCAGCATCAACACCGCCAGCACGGCGGCAACGCCGAACGCCGGGGTTTTATTGACCGGACGATCTGCGCCGCGCAGGAACGGCCAGACAAGGGCGGCCAGGAACGCCAGCACCGCAAAAGTGAACAGGCGTGAGAAGAGCGGCCAGAAATCCCAGCCTGCGTCGCTCACGGCCCAGATCAGCGAGGCGATAAACGCCACCGCGTAAAGAAGAATGCCGCTGGTGCGCCCGCGCGCGATCAGGAATGCGGCGATCAGCATCACCACACCCATGCTCAGGAAGTACCCGCTTCCCCCTACGGTGACGAGCTTAAAGCCCAGTCCACCAACGGCCAGCCCGATGATCGCCATCAGACCAACCAGTAGCCACTGCAGGAACCGGGGGAACCCACGTAGCGAATTACCTATAGCCATTTCTGTCTCCTGAAATAATCGTCTCTTCACTGGACAGGGCAGATTTAAACCTGAACCAAATGGATAACAGAAGAGAAGATCTTTAATGAAAATGTCGAGCATGACGCCAGAATGGCGTCTGGAAGATCACCGCTGCGTTATTAAAATGAACCATTTGGTGAAATCGGCGGGTATGATAAATCTGTTAAATTGTTTAGTGCAATTGTTAATGAATGATTTCGCATTATTTGATTAATGGAAACAAAAAGCCCGTCATTACGACGGGCTGGAGAGAGGTGAGATTAGACTGGCATCGATTTACGTATCGCGCTCAGCAGCGTCTGGGTGGCGGCGGAGAGCGGGGCGTCCACGCGGGTTAATACCCCAATCGGTTCGCCTGGACCGGGCGTCGTCACCGGTAACGCCACCAGCGTACCCTGACGCAGATCCTCTTTCACCGCCCCGGACGGGACAAACCAGACATAGTCATAATCGACCGTCAGCTGACGCGACAGCGAGGCCGAGAGGGTTTCAATGCAGCCCGGTGGCAGTTTGCATCCCTGGGTTTGCAGCAAGGTTTCGGCATTCTGGCGCGGCACGGTGCCTTTCGGCGACACCACCACCGGCCACTCCATCACCCGGCTGAGGGTCACGGTATCGTTGAGGATCGGATGGCGCGGACGGACCACCAGCTTCAGGGACTCCAGGAAGAGCAGCTCATAGTTCAGGCCGCTCATCAGCTCCGGGTCCGACATTCTGCCGATCCCCAGATCCAGCTCGCCCGACTTCAGGCCCGCCAGCAGCATGGTGTTATTCATGGTGGCGACCTGCAAGGTGATGTTGCGCTGCTGCTTGTGGAACTGGCCGATGACCGCCGGCAAAATGCCCAGCGCCGCGGTGGGCAGGGCACCAATGCGCACGACATCGGGCACCACGTCGTTACGCCGCGTCAGCGATTGGCCCGCGGTATTCAGGGCATCCAGGACTTTGACGGCATGAGTCAGGAACTGCTCGCCCATGAGCGTCAGTTGCGCGCCCAGGCGCCCGCGTTCGAACAGCCGCGTGCCGGTGAGCTGCTCCAGCTCGTTCAGCGTTTTTGAAAGCGCAGGCTGGCTCAGATTAAGGGTTTCAGCCGCGCGCCCAAGCGTACCCTGCTGAGCGACGGCCACAAAAGTATGAAGATGGCGCAGACGAATGCGCTGAGAAAACAAGCCATTTTTTTCCATAAGCGATGTTAAAAACAGAGCCTTCAGCGTGACAAGAAAAGTTATTTAATTTTGATAACTTGATAGCAAAATATCATTAACATTTCATCAGTTTTAGTAAAGCATCGAATAAAATCTGTCGCTTACATGCGCTATCAGGGGAGACCTGGTGAGAAGGTGTAGGGGGAGAGAGCCATTTTGCATAACAAAATGGCAACATTAAAGGGGTTACGCTTCCCGCATTGCGAAAGCGTGGCGCTGGCAGATATGACAGCGATCCGCCTCAGGGGAGAAGGTGTAGAAGGTGTGATGGCAGCTACGACAGGTTTTTACCGCAAACGGATAGCGTTGTGGCGTTGCGGCCTGTAGCTGGTGCTCAATGCGGATCGCAGCGGAAAAGCAGACAGCGGTACAACTGTTACAGCCCGTACAGCGGGCAGGGTCCCACGCCAGCGCCGTCTCAGTTATTTGAAGCGCATTTTCAGGGCAGGCTCTGGCGCAGGCGCCGCAGGCCATACACAGGGACAACGACAAGGAGAGCTGATACTCGCTGAAGGACGATAATAACGCTCTGCGGGCGCGGCGACCGGCGCTGACCCGGCCTGACTGGATGTTCTCCTCGGGGATGTGCAGCCAGTGACGACGTAGCGGGTTAACGGCGCGGGGCGTCGGCGGAAAAATTTGCCACTCCGGCTCCCGGAGCTGCCGCAGGGTGAGGTTTAATTCGGCGACAGCCCGGACCCACACCGGATGGGCCGCGCTCTCCAGTTCCACGCCCCGGATGGCATACTGGAAATGCCACATCAGTAATTCATCGGCGGTTATGCAGGCTGAAAACGGCGCGACTAAGCGATTGGCCTGATAGTTCCTGAGCGTGGGAGTCAGATTTTCCGGGGCATCGGTGGGACACGGAAAGAGGCAGTTACCGCAGCGCAGACAGCTCGCGTCATCGATCGTCTGCCCGGCGGCGGAAAGGGTAATAGCCGCCACCGGGCACGCGTCTGCGCAGGCGCGGCAGGGGTGGCGAGGGAAGGTGCGGCGCAAACAAGAAGCCCCCACGCCGGGGGGCGCAGGGGACTTAGCGTTAAGGCGAAAAATAGCCATCAGTGAATGTTAAAGAAAACAAAGCGGAACGCGATCTCCGCCAGCACCAGCAGCACACCACCGGCCAGAAGCCCGGTTCTGCGGTTGCGCCAGCCGCTTACGGCAAACAGTACCGCTCCGACGACAGAGGCGACCCAGCAGACCAGGCGCAGCCCTTCAAGCCGGGCAAATGCCTCCAGCGGCTGATGAGGCAGGGTCACCACGCTCTTCAGCGGCGCGTTGGCCAGATAATCCATGTATGCCGGCTGCGCCAGCAGGCGGATCGCGACAATGCCCACCACGCACACCACCGCCAGGCGTAACAGGGTTTTGCGCGTCTGCATTACCGGCCCGGTGTTGAGGATCGGCAGCCAGGCCATCGCCACCGCGCCGAGGATGCCCACCGCACCATAAAACATCAGCCAGGTGTTGAAGTGCATCCAGGTGATGATAGAGCTGTTGGCGTAGATGGCGCTCATGCACCAGACGTCAATCAGCCCCAGCAGCGCCGCAATGGGTAACAGGACGCTGACCAGTCGCTTTTTCACCAGCAGGATCAGCGTACACAGCCCCAGCACAGCCAGATAGAAGCTGGCAAAGACGATTTCACGGCTTAACCACGAGCTGGCGACGTGGCGCAGCGCGTTAAAGGCGTTCAGCGGATAGCCCAGGTGCAGGGTGGAGGCGATTAACCCCAGGCCACCCATCACGCAGGCTGTCAGCAATACCGGCAGCAGCTGGCGCGTTGCCTGCGGGAGCGGTTTTGCCGCACCCGCGCCGAGCGTGAGGAACAGCGTGATGCCAACGGAACCCTGTACCAGAAGGGTAAATATCAGTAACGGCAACTCATGCATGCGGTTGCTCCTCTTTCTCAGCGCCCTGGTGTGGCTTGATCACCAGGTTAGGATGCGTGATGGATGAATCCGGCAGTCCCTGCACATCGCAGACGCTGCCGTAGCGGGCGCGCAGTTCGTCAATCGGGCCGAACTTGATGGCACCCAGCGGACAGGTAGCGACGCAGATCGGCTGTTCTCCTTTGGCCTGCAGATCGACGCAAAAATCGCATTTGGACATCTGGCCCGTCTCTTCATTCATCTGCGGCGCGCCATAAGGACAGGACCAGGCGCAGTAGCCGCAGCCCACACATTTGCGGGTATCAACCCGCACGATGCCGTCGCCGGGCCGCTTGTGCATGGCCGTTGTCGGGCAGTTTTTAGTGCAGATCGGATCTGCGCAGTGGTTGCAGGAGATCGACAGGGTATAGGCGAAGACGTTCTGCGCCATGCCACCCTGTCCGGTTGGGATAAACCCGCCGCCTTTCACCTCGTAAACGCGGCGGAAGCGACGGCCCACCTCGAGATTATGTTTATCCTTGCAGGCCACCTGGCAGGCTTTACAGCCTGAGCAGCGGGATGAGTCGATAAAGAACCCCAGCTGTTTATCGCTGACGGGGGGAAAATCATTAAACTGCTGCGTCATACTTTGCGACCTCCACAAGCATGGTTTGATGAGCATTACCTTTAGCAAGCGGAGTGATACGCGCCGAGCTAAGAACGTTTGGACAACCGCCGAGATCGACGCCGTTAGCGTCCGGTAGCCACCAGGCGCCAGCCTGCATGGCGACGACCCCAGGCATGATCCGGACGGTCACTTCTGCCGGCACCTGGCAGATGCCGCGCTGGTTATGAATACAGACCGTGTCACCCTGGCGAATGCCGCGTTTTTCCGCATCCAGCGGGTTGATCCACAGCTTCTGAACCTGCACCTCCTGCAGCCACGGGTTGGCGTACTGGGTGGAGTTAGCGCGGTTTTTGCCCTTCCAGGTGATGAGCTGCAGCGGGAACTGTTTCGTCAGCTCATCTTCAGGGCCTTCCTGGGCTGGAACGTAGTGCGACAGGGCAGGGATGTCCGGGTTATGCATGTCATAGAGCCGCTTTGAGAAGATCTCAATTTTGCCCGATGGTGTCGGGAACGGGTTATTCTCCGGGTCGCGGATGTTCGCTTCGAAGGCGATAAGCGGTTTGCTTTTGAACAGATGCTGACGCTGTTGCTGTAACTCGCTAAAGGTAGGCAGATGTTCATCTGGCATGGAGAGGCGCGTCTGCTCCCAGATGTGCTCAATCCACTCTTTCTCGCTGCGGCCTTCGCTGAACTGCGCTTCGATACCTAGCTTCGCCGCCACTTCCCGCTGCCAGTCATAGTCAGAGCGGCGTTCGAACTCAGGCTCAACGATCTTTTCGGACAGAATCAGATAGCTGCCGGTACCCCAGCTTTCGCCAATGTTCCAGCGCTCCATAAAGCTGGTTTCCGGCAGCAGGAGATCCGCATAGCGGGCGCTGGGCGTCAGGTAGAGATCGCTCGCGACAATAAACTCAATTTTGGATTCATCTTCCAGGACTTTCACCGCCTGATGAATATCCGGGTTCTGGTTGGCGAGGTAGTTGCCCGCCAGCGAGAACAGGAGCCGGATATTGCTCTTCAGCTGCGTTGCCCCCGTCAGGCCATCTTCCGGCGTCACCTTGCTGGCATCATCGGCGGCCTGCACCCAGTTCATGATCGAGATTTTTTCTTTCACCGGGTTGTCCGGCATCTCCGGGCCGGTGGCAAACTTACGGTTGCCGATGCCGCCGTAGCCCGCTGCCCAGCCGCCTTTTACGCCGACGTTACCGGTGATGGTCGCCAGCAGCGTGGAGCCACGGGCGGTGCGCTCGCCGCAGATATGGCGCTGCGGCCCCCATCCCTGGATCAGCGCCGCGGGTTTGGTGGTGGCGTAGTCGCGGGCGAGCTGGCGAATGGTCTGGGCCGGGACGTGGGTGATTTTTTCTGCCCATTCCGGCGTTTTCACCACACCATCTTTTTTGCCCATCAGATAGGCTATCAGCGACTCGTTAGCGGGCACCCCTTCCGGCATGTTCTCCTCATCAAAGCCCAGGGTATAGCGATCGATAAAGGCTTTATCGTGCAGGTTTTCGCTGACGATGACGTACATCATCGCATCCATCAACGCGTTATCGGTTGACGGTAAAAGCGGAACCCACTCATCGGCCAGCGACGACACGGTATCGGAGTAGCGCGGGTCGACGACAATAAAGCGGGTGCCGTTCTGCTTCATCTGCTGAAAATAGTGGTTGGTATGGCCGAAAATGGTTTCCGTCGGGTTATGCCCCCAGAGGATCACCAGGCGGGTATCCTGCAACGTATCAAGGGAATTGCCGGTAGCGACCGTACCGTAGGTATAAGGTGTGGCGGCGGCGGTATTGCCCATACTGACGGAGTGGTAATATTCCAGATGCCCGCCGGTCAGGTTCAATAAACGGCGCATCATTTTATCGCCGGAAAAAGTGCCGCCGCTGACTGCGGTATTATTGTGCACGAAGCGGGATTCAGGACCATATTTCTTCGTAATGCGGGTAATATTATCCGCGATCAGGGTTGTCGCCTCATCCCAGGATATGCGTTCAAATTTACCTTCGCCACGCTTACCTACCCGTTTCATGGGATATTTCAGACGATCGGGATGATAAACAAATTTACGATAGCTACGGCCGCGCACGCAGGCTCGCATCACCGGCATATCGGGATCGAGTGCGGCATCCGGCCGGGTCGTAATTTGGGTCACTACGCCATCGGCAATATGCGCACGAATATCGCATTTACCGCCGCAGTCAAAGGTACTGCAGGTTTGCACCACCCGTGCGGCAGGCGTCGTACCCACCGCAGGGGCCTCTGCGCCAGGCGTAGAGGCGCTTGCACGCCCGGAGGTCAAAAAAGGCAACGCGATGGCGGCGGAACCCGCCTTCAGGAAACTTCTGCGCGACACCCCGGACGGGAAGTCATCTTCATTGTTTTCAGGTACAGACATATTATTCCCTCATAAAAAATGTCCTTATTTTCCCTGATGCTTTAAAAGAGGTAGTTGATATTTATCAAAGAGGGTCATTAACCAGATTTAACGGCGGAAAATTCAGACTGTTGCGATAATAATTATCATTTATTCATAGTGCGGAAAATGAGCGAATAATTTTGCTATGGGGTTAATGACAGCGGGAATTTCAATAAATAATCAGAATAATAAAAGTTAAAATATGTACAGTGCTGCCACTATTAATAATGCAGGATATAAATGTTTGTTAGCGGATATTTTCGTTTCACTTCAGATCGGGGGGGTTATCGCTTCTTGAACAGCGAAGCATGAAAAACAGGCAGCCAACCACTCAGATCACAATTCGTAAATTCTTCCAAACAGCAGCAACGGCCTTCTCTACACTCCAGGTAATATTCACTGGAGGCATGACATCATGGCGAACACCATCACGGCTGATGATATTCGGGAAAACTTTTCGCAGGCTATGTCGGCGATGTACCAGCAGGAAGTTCCGCAGTACGGCACTTTGCTGGAGCTGGTAGCGGATGTGAATCTGGCGGTACTGGAAAATAACCCGAAGCTGCACGAACAACTGGCCAACGCGGATGAACTCGCCCGTCTCAACCTCGAACGCCACGGGGCGATCCGTGTTGGTACGGCCCTGGAGCTGGCGACCCTGCGACGTATGTTCGCCATTATGGGGATGTTCCCGGTCAGCTATTACGATCTCTCCCAGGCCGGGGTGCCGGTCCACTCCACCGCCTTTCGCCCGGTAGACGATGCCGCGCTGTGCCGTAACCCGTTTCGTATCTTTACCTCGCTGCTGCGCCTGGAACTGATCGACAATCTTGCCCTGCGCGAGAAAGCGGCAGAGATCCTCGCCCGTCGCAACATCTTTACTCCCCGCTGCCTGGCGCTGATTGACCTGCACGAGGCGGAAGGAGCGTTCACCCCGGCGCAGGCCGACGAGTTTGTTCAGGAGGCGCTGGAAACCTTCCGGTGGCATCGTCACGCCACGGTCGATCATGAGACATACCTGGCGCTACACAACGAACACCGGCTGATTGCCGATGTGGTCTGCTTCCCGGGCTGCCATATCAACCACCTGACGCCGCGCACGCTGGATATCGACCGGGTGCAGGCGTTAATGCCGGAATATGGCATCGAGCCGAAGATGCTGATC
>NZ_JBBCPK010000063.1:0-27373 GCF_037150775.1 Leclercia sp. M50 | reverse complement strand
CTCAAAGCGCATGATTTACGTTTAGGAAGCGGATTTTTGCCCTTTCGTCCAGTCCCCCTGCAATTCATTGCATAAGAATAATTAATGAATAATTATGACAACTGTCACACTAATGCCATCTTTGGCTATTGCGCAAAAAAAGCATTCGCGCTAATGCTGAAGTATGTGCAATAACCACACAATGAAGGTGGGTAAAATGAGCTATTCCCATATCCTTGTTTCTGTTTCAGTTTCTCCTGAAAGTCATCAATTGATCGCCAAAGCGGTTGCTATCGCCAGGCCAACGCAGGCGCGTATTACGGTGGTCACGTTAATGGCCGAACCAGAGATGTATAATCAACTGGCAGCACCGATGCTGGAAGATATTCGTGGTGTTCTTCAGGAGGAAACCAGGCAATTTCTTGACGAGCTCATTGCCCGCGCAGAATATCCCATAGCGCAAACTTTGTGCGCGACAGGAGAATTAAGCGAGCAGATAAGTGATATATGTCAAAAGCAAAAGGTAGACCTGGTGATATGCGGAAATCACAACCACAGCTTTTTTTCACGCGCAGCATGTTCCGCTAAAACAATCGTCAGCAACAGTCAGGTTGATGTGCTTTTAATTCCACTCGGCGCAGAATAAAACGCCGAGTGGAATATAATCAGGCTAATTTAGGAAAGGTTGCGACCTTTTTTTGCAGATTGCTCTCCACGCTGCGGGGAGTGATCTGGTTCAGGTCCTCAATGAAGCGCGCCTGCCAGCGGTCTATGTCATTTTCGCGGATCACTTTCATCATGTCGGCATGACGTGAAATACGCTCCGTGAGGGGCATATTCAGCGCACGGTGCAGGGCGTTAGCGACATCGTCGCGATCGTACGGGTTAACGATCAGCGCTGAGGTCAGCTCATTGGCAGCCCCCGCAAATTGCGACAGCACCAGCACGCCAGGATCGGCCGGATCCTGCGCGGCGACATACTCCTTCGCCACCAGGTTCATCCCGTCACGCAGCGGCGTGACCAGGCCGACATCGGCATAGCGGAAGACCTTCATCAGGATCTTGCGCTCAAAGTGCTGGTTGAGATAGAACAGCGGCGTCCAGCCCAACTGGCCGTAACGGCCGTTAATGCGACCGGCTTCGTTCTCAAGCTGATGTCGGATGTCCTGATAGGCCTGCACCTCGCCGCGCGAGGTCGGTGCGATTTGGGTATAGCGGATCTTACCGTGGTGCTCAGGATAATTCTCCAGCAGGGTCTCGTAAGCCTGGAAGCGTTCCGGCAGCCCTTTGGAGTAATCGAGACGCTCAACGGAAAAGATGTTTTTTACGTGCTTCAGCTCTTCTTTCAGCTGCGCCAGCTTAGGCGGTAGTGGCCCGGAGGCCTGCTCGATAATCTCGTCCGGCTCAATACCAATCGGATAGACCTCAGTGCGGAAGCGCTTGCCCCAGGCGGAGTGCGAGTCATCGTCGTGCGCCGTCAGGCGCGTTTTGCTGGCCACGCTGTCAAGGAAGGCTAGGCGGTCATTTTCGGTCTGGAAGCCCAGCAGGTCGTAATCACAAAGCTCTTCAAGCAGCTCGTCGCTCGGCGGCAGCGCGTTGAAGATCTCCGGGGTCGGGAACGGAATATGCAGGAAGAAGCCAATCCGGTTGTTTACGCCGCGCTTGCGCAGCTCGCCGGCAAACGGCAGCAGATGATAATCGTGGATCCATAGCACGTCGTCCTGCTGGACTAACGGCAGCAGCTTATCGGCCAGCAGGCTATTGACCCGCGTGTACCCTTCCCAGGCCTCGCGCTTAAACTTTACCAGGTCGAGGCGATAGTGGAACGCAGGCCACAGCACGGCGTTGGAGAACTGGCTGTAATACTCATCGTAATTCTGTTCACTGAGATTAAATGAAGCCCAGGTGATATTCCCTCGCGTCACCTTTTTTAGCGGTTTGTCCTCATTACCAATCTCTCCACTCCAGCCAAACCAGAGCCCCCCCGTATTTTTTAACGCCCCCAGCACCCCAACAGCCAGGCCACCTGCGCTGGCTTTTTTATCATCCGGGGGAGCG
Source organism: Leclercia sp. M50 (assembly GCF_037150775.1). Classification (NCBI taxonomy): domain Bacteria; kingdom Pseudomonadati; phylum Pseudomonadota; class Gammaproteobacteria; order Enterobacterales; family Enterobacteriaceae; genus Leclercia; species Leclercia sp. M50. The sequence continues at coordinate 25,336 of NZ_JBBCPK010000063.1, read as the reverse complement.
ATGCGATTAGAAACTACGATCAAGCGACCCATAAGGTTTTCTCCTGTTAATTTGCGCTATTTCTTGTTCTTGTTGATGGTTAGCGGCTTTAATTACCCATTGCCAGACATCAGGTACCGTAGCCAGCCGCCAGCTGGCTTTGGTCTCACCTGCGCCGACTTTCACTGATACCCCTTTAAGCTGATTCACCACTTCAAAGCCATGCTCATCGGTGAGGTCATCACCAAAGAAAACCGGCGTTCTGCCGAGGAAAGGCGCTTCATGCATAAAGGCTGAGATAGCCTCGCCTTTATGGATCCCTCTCGGTTTGATTTCGACCACGCATTTACCTGGCTGGAGTGACAGCTGCGGATTGTCGTGCACGATCTGTTCCGCCAGGGCGAAAATATTCTTCTCATATTCCTGAGCCTGACGGTAGTGGATTGCAAATGCCATCCCTTTGGCTTCAAGTTCGGTGCCAGGCAGATATAAAAGCGCCGTTGTAAGCTGCGCATGCAGCGTCTGGATCAGATCCGGGGGAAGAGAAACGGATTGCGAATGACCATGGATGTCGCGGCGCTCCGCCCCGTGTACACCGGCAAGCGGGAAACGGTAGGGTCTGGCGAGCTGGTCCAGCTCGGCCATTGAACGCCCTGATATCAATGCCAGTGCCCCCTCATTCAGCTGTGCCAGCTGATTCAGTGCCTGTAATACTTCTGCGGGAACAACTACCTCATCGGGGTGTGGCTTGATGGTAGCAAGGGTCCCGTCGAGGTCGAAAAAGTACGCAAAGTTTTCTGATAGTAAAGGCGGTGAAGTTAACGTATCGGCCACCCTGATCCTCCTTACAGTTGGCGAGATGAAAAACGGCAAACATCTCAGTAGCCATGTAAGTATAGACAGTGTGACGGGGCTCGCCATTTGACATCCCCCTTCCCGCTGCGGCTGGGAAGGGGGGCTACACTTAAAAGTTAAGTCGGGAGGGGGTGGAAAAAAGGGTTAAACGGTACGCTTTGCTTTTTGCTTGTAACGGTCGAAAATCACCGCCGCAAGCAGGATCAGGCCACGTACCACATACTGCGAGAACGGGGAGATGTTCAGCAGATTCATGGCGTTCTCAACCGTGCCGAGAATCAGTATCCCGGCCACCACATATGAGATTTTTCCGATGCCGCCCTTCAGCGATACGCCACCTAAAACGCAGGCTGAGATGACGATCAGCTCATAGCCGATAGAGGTCATTGGCTGGCCGCTGGTCATACGTGAAGCCAGAATAATCCCCGCCGCCGCCGACACAAGACCGGAAAGCACGAAGATGATGATCTTGGTCCGTACCACCGGCACACCCGCCAGACGCGCCGCCTCTTCATTACCACCAATCGCCAGGGTATTGCGGCCAAAAGTGGTTCTGTTGAGCAGGAAACCAAAGATGATCAGGCAGCCGACGGTCAGCCAGATAGGGGCTGGCAGACCGAGCCAGTTGGCGTAGCCGAGGGTAAAGAAACGCTCATCTTCAATCCCCACTGCTTTACCGTCAGAGATGATATAGGCCAGCCCGCGCACAATCTGCATGGTGGCGAGCGTGGTGATCAGGGCATTGATTTTCAGGCGCGCAATCACGAAGCCGTTCACCAGCCCGCTGAGCACACCGAGCAGCAGCCCGGCCGCCACACCAATCCACAGGCTTTCGGTCATGTTAATGACCACTGCAGTGGTGACACCCGCACAGGCGATAACCGAGGCGACCGACAGGTCGAAGTCGCCGGATGCCAGACAGAACAGCATCCCGCAGGCCACCATGCCCGACATGGAGATGGCGAGCCCCAGCCCTTTCATGTTAATGAAGGTGGCGAAGTTAGGCACAAAGATGGCGCAGCCGAGGAACAGTACGGCAAACACGACCAGCATGCCGTATTGATCCCAGATCCGCCCAAAGCTGAAGGCCGATTTTGGCGCTCCGGATGTAGTGACAGAGGACATCTTATTCTCCTTACTCAGGCGACAGCCTGGCTGACTTTAGGCATGGCGAGGCTTAACGCCTGCTGTTCATTCGCCTGTTCATGTAGCAATTCACCGGCAATGGCCCCTTCACGCATCACCACGATACGGTCGGCCACGCCCAGTACTTCCGGCAGATCGCTGGAGGCGAAGAGCACCGCCACGCCACGTTTTGCCAGGGCGTAAATGACGTTATAGATTTCGTGCTTGGCGCCCACGTCGATACCGCGCGTCGGTTCATCCAGCAGGATCACCTTCATCTCTTCCGACAGCCAGCGGCCCAGAATGGCCTTTTGCTGGTTGCCACCGGAGAGGTTCATAATCAGCTGTTCCGCGCCCGGGGTTTTGATGTTAAGTGAACGAATGTGGTGATCGGCGTTGCTAACCTCCCAGGTGTCGTTAATCAGGCATCCGGCACGGATGGTCTTCCGGCGGGCCGAGATATTGATGTTGTCCCGCACCGAGTGCACCGGGATGATCCCTTCGGCCTTGCGGTCTTCCGGGCAGAGCATCATCCCTGCGCGAATGGCATGAGCCGGTTTTTGAATATCGACAGGCTGGCCGTCGATAAACACCTGGCCGCCGGTGATGCGGGTGCCGCCAAACAACCCTTTCATCAGCTCGCTGCGCCCTGCCCCTACCAGCCCGAAGAGGCCAACGATTTCACCGCTGCGCACCGTCAGGCTTATCGGGGTGCGTACGCCCGGGGCTTTAACCTCTTCGAGGCGCAGCAGTTCGCCGCCATACTGGCGCGGTTCCCAGTGATAGATATCACCCAGTTCGCGCCCCACCATCGCCTGCACCAGCAGGTCGTGGTTGACCTGCTGCATGTCGCTGAAGGTGCGGACATAGCGACCATCTTTAAACACGGTAATAGCGTCGCTGAGGGCGAAGATCTCTTCCATACGGTGCGACACATACAGAATGATGCGCCCCTCTTTGCGCAGCTCGCGGATCACCCGGAACAGGTTCTCGATTTCACGCGCCGACAGCGAGCTGGTGGGTTCGTCAAATGCGATAATTTTGGCATTGCGCGCCAGCGCCTTGGCAATCTCCACCATCTGCCACTGGCCGATGGAGAGATACTTCAGTGGGGTCTGGGGATCAATATCCAGCCCAAGGTGCTTCAGCTGCAGACCGGCCTCATAGTTGAGCAGCGAACGGTTAACAAAACCGCCCTTATGCGGAAGCTGCCCAAGATAGATGTTCTCCGCCACGGTCATCTCCGGCACCAGATGCAGTTCCTGGTAGATGATGGCGACACCGGCATTCAGCGCGGCGGTGGTGTCCGCGAAGGCGACCTCTTTGCCCTGGATGGCGAGGGTGCCTGTCGTGGGGGTGTAGTTACCGCTGAGGATCTTCAACAGCGTGGATTTTCCGGCGCCGTTCTCACCCATCAGGGCATGAACCTGACCCGCATAGCAGTCAAAGCTGATGTCGGTCAGCGCGTTGACACCGGGAAAGGTTTTGCCGATGCCGCGAAAAGAGAGATACGGTTCAGACTGTTGCATAACGTCTCCGAGGATCGAGTAGTGAACGTCTGGCCCCCCGATGTCCGGGGGGCGCAATCACAGTGGAATTACTTACCGCCCAGTCCCTTTTTCTCCAGCTCTGCTTTGAAGTTGTCACGGGTGATCAGCACCACGTCGGTAACTTCAGTGAATTTCGCTGGCTCGGCACCTTTGGTGACCCAGTTGTAGAGCATTTCGCTGGATTTATAGCCATGTACGTCCGGGCTTGGCAGCAGAGAACCGTAGAAGCCGGTGGCCTGCGCTTTAGAGAGCTCGCTCACCGCATCAACGCCGTTGATGCCGATGCCGATAACATCTGCCGCTTTGAAGCCCTGGCCTTCGGTGGCGCGCACGCCGCCCAGGACGGTGTTGTCGTTCATCCCCACCACCAGCCAGTGTTTCACTTCAGAGTGTTGCACCAGCATGGAGTTGGCCGCATCGAAAGCGCCCGGGATGTCGTTGGATTTGGTTGGCACTTTGTAGATCTGTTTTTCCGGGAAGCCGGCCGCTTTCAGGGCTTCCATCGAACCGGAGGTGCGACGGCGTGCGGTATCCAGTTCATCGGCGGTGATCGCCATAACCGCGGTGTCCTTCACGTCCCAGCCGCGTTTTTGCATCTCTTTATAGAGCTCCTGGCCCTGGCGCTCGCCGATTTTGGTCGCCGCCATCATCACCAGCGGCACGGTATCCATCGGCTTGCCCTTGGCGTTCACGAACTGATCGTCCACGGCGATGACTTTCATGTCGTAGCCACGCGCTTTCGCCACGATAGCCGAGCCCAGTTTTGGATCCGGAGTACAGATGACAAACCCTTTCGCGCCGCTGGCTGCCAGGCTGTCGATGGCGTTCAGCGTTTTTTCACCATCAGGCACAGCAATTTTAATGACTTCAAAACCCAAATCTTTCCCGGCTTTATCGGCAAATTTCCACTCTGTCTGGAACCATGGCTCTTCCGGTTGCTTCACCAGGAAACCGAGCTTCAGGTTCTCCGCCATAGCGGATTGTGACATAACGGCAGCCAGACCGATGGCCGCCAGCGCTTTAGTAAATTTGTGCATGGTTAACTCCAGCTTTAGCGTTTTAATTTGTAGGGGAATAACAACTAAAATGTTTTTAATCGGACTTAAAACAAGGCATTAGCGCCAGGCGTGTATGAAGCGCATTTGCTTGAGATAGTTTTAGCGGGAAATTAATCATCCATAAGAGAGCGCCATCACACCGCAGAATTACAGTAATTGCGTACATAGATTCAGCGGAAAAAGACATAAATATGCAGGTATTTGTCTGACAAATAGAAAGGGGTAAAGCAGATTAGTCCATAAGATTAGCTAAGATATCCTTGTGATCCGGGCGCGCGGGCGCCCGGCATAATATTACCAGGGATAGTAGATATGCTCGGCGTGATCGCGTACTGGTGCTTCCTCACCCAGCAGACGTGCTGAGAGCGTCAGCGCAAAGTCAAAGGCATGGCCCAGTCCCTTGCCGCTGATGAGGTTGCCATCTTCCACCACTGGCGCATCGACATATTCGCCGTCCTGAATCTCCTGCCAGAGTTCCCCCGAGCAGACATAGCGACGCCCTTTTAACAGGCCATTGCCGCCCAGCACACGCGCCGCAGCCGAACAAATTGGAGCGATAAATTTACCCGCTTCGTCATGCGCGGCGACAAAACGCACCACATCGGCACTGGCCGCCAGATTCACGCTGCCCTGCGGGCCGCCGGGTAATACGACCGCATCGTAGTAACTGTCGATTTTTTCGCTGAGGGTGCTGTCCGCCACCATCGGGATATTATGGTAGCTCACAACCGCCCGCGACTCGGCGCAGGCCAGGGTATCTACCTCAATGTTGAGACGGCGCAGGATATCAATAGTGATAATCGCCTCCGCCTCTTCAAATCCGGGTGCCAGCAGCACCGCTACTTTTGCCATAATGAACTCCGTTAGGGAATATAAAACAATGTTTCATTTTCACAGCGTGTGTAGCGGAAAACTTCCAGCGGGATCACATATCGCACTATTTCCAGCAAAAATGATCTGACGCAATTTTAGCCAGGTGTAAAAATCCATTAATTACCAGAATTATCTGTATTCCACCTGACAGGAATAATTATCTTTTTTTTCGCTAAGCGCCTATTTCACCGCTCCTGAGAAAAACATAAAGTAATTTCACTTTTCGGATAGCATTAAATTTATACAAATCCCTATAATACAATCCCTTAATCATCTTCAACCTCGACCCTCCCTTCTCGAAATCCTCCATTTTTTTTAATTCCTGATGGGGGGTAAGGTTTAGTAAGAATATATTTATAAGGATTTTCTTATAATGGATTCGCTGTTATGATGAATTTTACCTGATGCCTGAAACGAATTTGGGATCACATACAGGGAAAACAGAATGCTTTTATTCTGTAGTGAACTATCGTTAATGATGATTATTTTTTGGTTACATAAACGAAGAAAAGGGAATGGATATGGCTGTCTCGGATATGATCACCAGGCTCAACACGCAGATGAACCTCGAGTTTCATGCGTCTAATCTCTCTTTGCACCTCAGCGAGTGGTGTTCAGAACATCAGCTAACCGGTTCCGCGACTTTCCTGCGCCTCCAGGCGCAGAGCAATGTTACGCAAATGATGCGCGTTTTCGATTTTTTAAAAGCATCAGGCGCTATGCCGGTTTTGAAACCCGTGGATATGACTGACGAAGAGTGCAATTGCCTGGAAGCAGTTTTCCAGCGCACGCTGGAAGAGTATGAGCAGCGCTGTCAGACGCTGAATCAATTAACGGATGAAGCGCGGAAAATGAAAGACACTTCTACGCTTAACTTCCTGCATGATATTGAGAAAGAACAGCAGCAGGATGGGGTATTACTCAAAACCATCCTTGATGAAGTTCGCAAGGCACGTCTCACCGGCATGGGTCTGGAACAGACCGATCGCCAGCTGCTTAACGTCGTCAGCCGTCAGCACCACTGATTCTGCGCGTTAACTGAATTACCCGGCCTGTGCCGGGTAATTTTTTGCAAAAGAGTCAATACCCTACTGGTGCAGAGCTTCATGTAACTCACATTTCGGGCGACCCTGGGTCGCCCGTTCACATTATTCTCACAAAACCGTTTATAAAATCAAAACACCGGTTTATTTTAGTGAGACTCGCCCTGCGGTGTGAATTTCAGCTCGATCAGCGCAATGGCTTTCTGCACGGCGCGCAGCGTAACAGGGTCGGCCGACGCAGGATTGCTGGCGAAATCGATGTTTTTCAGCTGACTGGACATTTTCTCGCGCACTTCTGCGGGAGCAATGATTTCAATCACATCAAGAATTTGTTTGATGACCAGCTGGCATGCAACGACGTCAGAGATCAGTTCCTGATCGGCACTCAGGTTTTGAGACATAGGCTTCTCCTGTTTGAAAGGCCGTCATAGTAGCAAAACGTCAGCCCTGATGCGGCGTACAGGCACAAAAAAACCTGCCGGAGCAGGTTTTTCTTATCAGAACATCGCGCCTGGCGGTACGTCCTTAAAGGTCTTGCAGTAGGATTCGAACATGCTTTTCAGGATTTTGCGCAATTTCATCGGTATGCTCCGGCTAAGTGTTATGCAGGTGTTAATGTTGATGCGGCTATAATATGACCTTCATCACAAAAATCAATGTTTTTGTGATATTCATCACGCCAGTTTATTTAAAACAAAACACCGTTCCGATTAAAATCTAATATTAATCAGTAAATTATCGCACCACGGGTTCCCGTAAATTTTTAAAAAAAATTTTAATTGACAGAGAAAAAATGACTGAAAATCACTCCGCTAAAGCGGCCAGCGGGATCTCTCCCGCCGCGCTGCTGGTGGCCGGCGCGTTCTTTATGGAGTTTCTGGACGGTACGGTGATCGCCACGGCATTACCTGATATGGCGAAAAGCTTTGGCGTACAGGCGGTCGATCTTAATCTCGGGATCAGCGCCTATCTGATCACCCTGGCGGTACTTATTCCGGCCAGCGGCTGGATCGCCGATCGCTTTGGCGCGCGTAAGGTGTTTACCCTTGCGCTGGCGATCTTCACTCTCGCCTCGGTGCTGTGCGGTCTCGCCACCAGCGTGGATCAGTTCATCGCCATGCGCGTACTGCAGGGAATGGGCGGTGCATTAATGGTGCCGGTAGGCCGCCTTGCCGTATTGCGCACCACGCCCAAGCACCTGTTGATTACCGCCATCGCCACCCTCACCTGGCCCGCACTGGTGGCACCTATCATCGGCCCGCCGCTGGGGGGCTTTATTACCAGCTATGCCAACTGGCGCTGGATATTCTTTATTAACGTGCCGTTAGGGCTAATAGCTATCGTGCTGGCGCTGCGCATTATTCCCGATATCTATGAAGAGACCCGTCGCCCGTTCGATACGCCGGGCTTTATCGCCACCTCGGTGGCGATGGTGAGCCTGGTCTATGCCATGGAGATGATGGGGGCGCAGGAGGTGAATACAGGCGTGACCCTTGCACTGCTGGCAACAGGGATGGTGACCATGATTTATGCCCTGCGCCATTTCCGGCGCACCGAATGGCCAATGATCCGCCTTGATGCCCTACAGGTGCCTACGTTTCGCGTAACGATGTTTGGCGGCTCGCTGTTTCGCGCCTCCATCAGCGCCGTGCCGTTTTTGCTGCCGCTGCTTTTTCAGGTGGGCTTTGGCATGGATGCCTTCCACTCCGGTTTGCTGGTGCTGGCGGTCTTCGTCGGTAACCTGACCATCAAACCCGCCACCACGCCACTGCTGCGCGGGCTGGGTTTTAAAAAGTTGCTGCTGATCAACGGCGCGCTGAACGTGCTGGCCCTGCTGGCCTGCGCTTTCCTGACCCCGCAAACCCCGGTGTGGGTTATCATGCTGGTGCTCTATCTCGGCGGCGTGTTCCGTTCCATTCAGTTTACCGCCATCAGCACCCTTGCCTTTGCGGATGTGCCTTCGCCGCAAATGAGCTATGCCAACACCCTATTTTCCACCGCCACCCAGCTGGCAGTGGGGCTGGGGATCACTCTGGGCGCCATCGGGATCCGCATTGGCGAAGTGTGTAGCGAATGGCTGGGGATGGCGTCGCTACCGGGCATCAGCTTCCGGCTGGCGTTTGTGGCGATTGCGCTGGTCTGTCTGCTGGGGATGGTCGATACCCTGCGGCTGGTAAAAGATGCCGGCAGTGCGGTATCCAGAAAAGAGGCATAAAAAAAGCCAGCGCAAGCTGGCTTTTTACCGGTCCTGGCAATTTAGCCGATAATACCGCGGACAAAGGCTTCGATCTCTTTATCCTGACAGTTCTCGAAGAAGCACTGCTGGAAACGCTGACCGGTAACCGCAGTTTTAACCAGCTCTGGATCGATGGCGCGCAGGGTGTCGAGATAGTTCTCTTTCACCACAGCCGCTTTCACCTGATTCAGGATGCCCGCGTTGCGAACCTGAGGCTCTTTACGCTCTGGCGGATAACCTTCGCCTTTACGGCCAGTGAAGGCTTTTTCAAAGATAAAGCGCACGTTCAGCTCTGCGCCCCAGCCGAAGCCTTTAGCAAATGGCAGGGCGAGTGCGTTACCGTTGTTGATCTGCGCAAACAGGAAGGCGTCAGCAGGATCGATGCAGTAGCCACACACCACGCCCGGGTGGATGTTCAGGGACATCAGCGCACCCTGGCCGGTACCGCAACCGGTCACCACGAAATCAACCGCTTTAGAGTTCAGCAGAATGCTCGCCATGATCCCCAGATGAATATAGGTCAGGTGGTGATCGTTTTCGTCGCTCATCCCAACGTTATAAACCGGGAAACCTTTCTCTTCAGCAACGGCGTTCAATTCCTTGAGGATGATGGCGTTTTTTTGCGCCTGGCTGTTTTCCATCATCAGTGCAATTTTCATACTTCGTCTCCTGAATGCGATGCGGGGCACCCCGCTGTGAATAGCTTACTCAATTCACCTTACTACTAAGCAAACGCACTTTCAAATTAAGTGAAAAATAGTTTCTAAAAAAAACAAAGATGCGCTCACAATTTTGATGGAGAGGGATGTGAGCACCGGTTCGCAAAAGGATGGCTTATGATTGAAGGAGCCGGATGCTCGTGGCGAAGAGAAAAGAGAGAACAGGTGGTTATTCCTGGCATTGCGCTTTACGTCTGGCGTTAGTATAGGTTATTTCAACGCATTCAGAGTGTTCTATGAAGAGATTATGCACGGTCGGTCTGGTGTTGTTACTGGCAGGTTGCGGTATTACCCGCAAAGCTGAAGTGAGCAGCGTCGATGTCACCTCGGGGGTCGTCAGGCTTGATTATGGTCAGCCACTATTCCAGACCTCTTATGATGATGCCTATGTAACAAGTGGCACTGCCACCCGCGAATGTCAGGCCATGGGATACAGCACGGCCCAGGCCTACGGTCAGCCGATCGAAACCTGTAGCGTGATCAGCGGCTCGTTGTGTCTGAACAAAACCGTCACTATCCAGTACCAGTGCCACGGTTACGCCCCCGCCCCTGCCGTCACGACCTCGGCTTATTACTAATTTCGTTGCCAGCGTTAAAGCTGGCAATAAAATTCTGAACACGAAACAGAATAATTCTCATTAATATATTTAAGTTGCGCGCAATGCGTTTTATTCCCATTCGTATTATGATCGCTTAAATATTTATTTTACTTTTTGCAAATAAATAAATAACAAATTATAGTGACGCTCACGTTGACCAGTTAATAATAAAACGGAGCCACACCATGCTTAAAAGTGAAATGATCGACAAGCTCAATGAGCAAATGAATCTGGAGCTTTACTCCTCCCTGCTCTATCAACAGATGAGTGCCTGGTGTAGCTATCACAGTTTTGAAGGCGCGGCGGCGTTTATGCGTCGTCACGCCCAGGAAGAGATGACACACATGCAGCGTCTCTTTGATTATCTTACAGATACCGGCAGCCTGCCGCGCATCAACCCGGTAGCATCGCCATTTGCAGAATATGCCTCATTAGATGAACTGTTCCGCGCTACCTACGAGCATGAACAGCTGATCACACAAAAAATTAACGAACTGGTACACGCGGCTATGACCAGCCAGGATTATCCCACCTTTAATTTCCTGCAGTGGTATGTGGCAGAACAGCACGAAGAAGAGAAGCTGTTTAAATCGGTTATCGATAAACTCACCCTGGCCGGAAAATCGGGTGAAGGTCTGTACTTTATTGATAAAGAGCTGTCGACGCTCGATGCCCAAAATTAATATTCATGCGGCGCCATCTGGCGCCGCGTTATTATTAATGGCGGCAGATTTTACTTTCATGAGTTGAAAAACCCGACGCCTGCGAAATGAATTTACCGCGCGCCGCCAGAAATGCCACCAGCTCTGCTGCCGTCATGTCCGCGGCTGAACAGGTGTGAAAACGCGCCTCGTCACCAAAACGCGCCGTAATCGCGGCAATCAGACTCTCTTCGCTGTATTGCTCGCCGGACTCGATCATCATCGTCAGCACATCGTGCCCATGAATGGATGCCATAAACCCTCCAGAAGAAAAGGCGCAGCCTAACCCTTTCCTCCCCACAACGCTTTGCGCTGGCGCAGGTTTACATGCAACCCGCACAGCTGGTGCAGCGCCAGTCCTGTTTATTGACCGCCTGATAAAACTGGCGATAGCTGGCCGTCTCCAGCGGAACGCCGTGGTCGAAAAAGAGATCGGTCAGCCATTCGACGTTTTCAATGATCCACTCATCTTCCTGCAACCCCTGGGCAAAGGTCTCATCTTCGGGATCGATAATCGAATAGATGGCCCAGGTACCCATATCCTTTTCCCGCCTTGCCTCCGGTAAGGTTAGCGCCTGGCCCTGCCAGCTAATTATCCAGTGCCCGTGACACAATAAATTGCCTGAACGACTCCATTTCGCACAGAAGGGATTACTGGCCGTCATCGCCGTCTCACTTTTTTTGAATATTTATAAGAAACGTTTACGTTACGCCTGATTATCGGGCCAAAACATTGCTCTTATGAAGTAGGCAAACCTCCTCATTTTTACGGGCATATGACCAGAGCGACGCTTAAGTTAAATAACGTAAAGATTACATTACACTCGTTGTAACGCCGGTTTGACGAGTCAGTTCTTTTCCCTTACTCTGCGCCGCAGATTTTGTCGTCGTGTCGTAGGGTTTTAGAGGAAAACGTGAAGAACAGAACGCTGGGTAGTATTTTTATCGTCGCCGGAACGACGATTGGCGCCGGAATGCTGGCGATGCCGCTGGCGGCGGCAGGTGTCGGTTTTGGCGTTACGCTGGTGTTACTGGGCGTACTGTGGGCACTGATGTGTTACACCGCCCTGCTGCTGCTCGAAGTGTATCAACACGTTCCAGCCGATACCGGGCTGGGATCGCTGGCCGGGCGTTATCTGGGGCGATTCGGCCAGTGGATCGCCGGCTTTAGCATGATGTTCCTGATGTATGCCCTGACGGCAGCCTACATCAGCGGCGCCGGGGAGTTAATCGCCTCCAGCGTCAATGACGGGTTCAACGCTGATATCTCTCCCGCCACAGGGGTGATCTTATTTACCCTGATTGGTGGGGGCGTGGTCTGCGTGGGCACGTCGCTGGTCGATCTGTTCAACCGCCTCCTGTTCTCGGCAAAAATAGTCTTCCTGGTGGTGATGCTGGCCCTGCTGGTCCCGCACATTCATAAGGTCAACTTACTGACGCTGCCGCTGGAGAAAGGGCTGGCACTGTCGGCTATACCGGTCATTTTTACTTCGTTTGGTTTTCACGGCAGCGTGCCGAGCATTGTCAGCTATATGAATGGCAACGTGCGCAAGCTGCGCTGGATCTTTATCACTGGCAGCGCCATTCCGCTGGTGGCGTACATCTTCTGGCAGCTGGTCACCCTCGGCAGTATCAACTCGTCGAGCTTCATGGGGATGCTGGCAAACCATAGTGGGCTGAACGGGCTGTTGCAGGCCGTACGCGAAGTGGTTGCCTCGCCGCACGTTGAGCTGGCGGTGCATCTCTTTGCCGACCTCGCCCTGGCGACCTCGTTCCTGGGAGTGGCGCTGGGTCTGTTCGACTACCTCGCCGACCTGTTCCAGCGCAGCCGCACGTTCAGCGGACGTATCCAGACCGGGGCGATCACCTTTCTGCCGCCGCTGGCCTTCGCCCTGTTCTACCCACGGGGTTTTGTGATGGCGCTGGGATACGCGGGCGTGGCGCTGGCGGTGCTGGCGCTTCTGCTGCCCTCGCTGCTGGTCTGGCAAAGCCGTAAGCATCATCCTGAAGGGAACTACCGGGTACCAGGCGGTAAGCCTGTGCTCTGTCTGGTCTTCGCCTGCGGGATCGCGATAATCCTGGTGCAGTTCGGGATTACGGCGGGGTTGCTGCCAGAGGTGGGATAGCGTGCAATGATGCCGGGTGGCGCTGCGCTTACCCGGTCTACGAATAGTGTAGGCCCGCGCAAGCGAAACGCCGCCGGGCGCTGTTAATGCAGACAGCAGTTCTTGAATTTCTTGCCGCTGCCGCACGGACAGGGATCGTTGCGTCCCACTTTGGTGCCGTTGATCACCGGCTGCTGAGTAACCGGCTCTTGCGGGTTGGCAATCCAGTAGTTATACAGACGCAGCGCTGCCGGACGAATCCCCCCGATGCTCTGCTGGAACTCCTCTTCACTGAAGGAATCCAGGCGCTCAAAGTTCTCTTCGGAGCCGTGCAGGGCAATTAAATCCAGATCGGCACGCAGTGACTCCGGCAGGGATGACCAGTCGGTCAGCGCCACGCCGCGCATATAGCCGAAGCACCACTCTTCCACCACGGTATAGGTTTCACCGTCGACATCGTTCATACCGAACATCGGTTCAAACTGATCCGGGTAGTCGCTCAGGCGTTCGGCGATATCGTTCATATGCTTGAAGCAGAGATCGATGAAGCGGTTCATCTCGCGCTCGTTCTTCCAGCGCGGAATGTTCTTTTCACCGCCCCACACCGCCACCAGCCAGCGGTCCGGCTCCACCACCACGGGGCCGGAAAGCACCGCGGTCAACATACCGTCGAGTTCTGAGACATCCATAACGGACTCGTCATCATGACCGTAGGTCATTAAGGTCTCTTCCAGCCACTCCATTTCGGTTTCGTTTAACGGGCCTTCAGTCATGGGTCAATCTCCTGCAGAATAGAATGGCGTGCAGGGTAACACAGAAACGGTTCTCTTCCCTGTTTATCCGCGGTCTTAGCTGGTGCAAAAAAGGTTAAATCATGACCGTTGCACCGGGTATCTGTTTTGCTGTTAATGAGATGGACGGAGCGTAACCGGCGCCCCCTACGGGTGGAAATCGTCCGGCAACTGCGCGAAATCTACTTTCTGCATCTTAAAGTTGGTCACCCAGGCGCTGCCCGCCTCCTGTTCCGAGACAAATGCGTATTTCGGCGTCAGCTCCTTCGCCTGAATGCCGGTCCAGACCGAGAAGAAATCGAGAAAATCATTGGCGGAACGCCGGGCTTTGATCAGGCGGTGCTCTTTATCGTCACTCGATACGATCATAAACGGCACCTGGTAGTTTTGCTGCCAGGCATCACCGTGAGCCATATATTGCCCGCCGGTCAGACGGGCTTTATAGGTCAGACCGTGATCGGAAAAGTAGACCATCGAGAAACTGTCGCCAGTGTTCTGCAATTGCTGATAAAGTTGTTTTAACAGGGTATCGGTCTGGGTGATGCTGTAGATATAACAGGAGGTCTCTTTCGACTGCACAAACTCGGCGTATTTCCCCTGGGTGCGTTCGCAGGCCTGCGGATGGGAACCCATCAGGTGCAGGACAATCAGTCGCGTTTGTATGCGCGGGGTTGAGAGCACCTGCTGGGTCATCTGCAGTAAGGCTTCGTCCCGAGGATTACTCTCGTCTTCGTAATACCCCTTTCGGAGAAACTGCACCTCATCGGCCCGCTTCGCAATACTGGCAATGGCGGTATCGTACTCGCCAATCTGCCCCTGATTGGAGAACCACCAGGTCTGAAATCCGGCGCGATTCGCCAGCGTGACAACGTTATTTTGATACTCCGGCGTATCACCACTCACCCGGCTCAGGGAGTACCCCAGCGAGGTTTGGGTGGAGGCGCTGGCGGCAATGTAATCGGTAAACAGGATTCCCTTCACCGAGCTGGCGAACGGCGTATTATTCCACTGCCCGCCAAAGGCACCCAGCGCATCCCGGCGTGCGCTTTCACCGATCACCATCACGTAGTTATGGTAGCGGGGCTTCACCGCCAGAACGGTCCAGTTGTCCTTCACTTTGGCCAGCTCCAGCATGCGGGCTTTCTCCGTAACCACTTCCCGATTGTTGATCACCACATCTTTTACAAAGCGGAACACCGGATACCCCACATCCATCAGGGTAAAGTGCCCCCAGTAAACAAGGTTTTTCAGGGGGGTTAAAAAGAAACAGAGGACGCTAAAGGCCAGACAGAGCATATCGAAACGGCGCCAGCCCTGTTTGGGCATAATCTTACGCCGGAGTGCAATGAGGCCTAATACCAGAATAATGAATGACACCAGGTAGCTGTGCCACGGAAATATCGTCAGGATCTCGACGGACTCATTAAAATTGGTGGAATGTAATGCTAACAGCGTATTGAAATTTGGCGCGCCATACGCTTGCTGAAAAGGAAAGTAGATCGCAGCCAGCAGACTGCACAGGATAATAACGCCTTTTTGCAGGCGGGGGGTGATTCGCCAGAGCACTAACAGCACGCAGCAAAATGCCACCGTATAGATTGCGCTGAATGAGTAGCCGAAAGAGTAATTTATTAGTACCGACTGAAGAAAATAAAAGGCGATCCAGGGATTGAGCGTAATATCGCGGATCCAGAGGGTATATTTGCTGGCTGTTATATTCATATTTACCATCACCCAAAATATAGTGTAAAAACGCTGAGAGCAAGGAGCGCTCCACCGCCGATAAAGAAAAGGCATGGATAAAAAGGATCGTTTTATGGAGAAACTTATCAAAAGATAGAGCGGACGAACGGGAAGATCAACGTTTCGTAACAATATATTTATAAAACTGAAGGCGTATCATCATTATTTATAAATAATTGTCTGAAATAACGCCTTTCCCTCATCCAGGGAAAGGCAAAATACATTAAACAACAATTAATCCATCATGAGTTCGTATTATATTTACAGCTTTTCAATATGATTGAGCGTCGCCGTATAACCTGTTTTCGCCACCGCCTGTAATAATGTCTCGACAGGGAAACCTTCCGCGACGATAACGTCGGTTTGTCGGGTCTTTAATGACGCTTTCGCTTTCACTACCCCTTCGGTTTCCCGCAGCGCCTGGTTAACCGAAATGACGCACAGCGAACAGGTCATGCCCTGCACATCCAGCACCACTTTTTCATTCGCCGCCTGGGCAAACAGCGGAAGCAGCAGACACGCGCTTATTAACAGTCGTTTCATTCCATCACCTCATAAATCCAGGTCACCACCGTTGGGTAGAACAGCACCAGCAGCAACACCGGCAGCGAGAGCCAGAACAGCAGACGCATCTGCCCCAGGGTTAAACGCCCGGTACACCACAGCCTTTTTGAAAAATAGAGCCGCCAGAACACCCGCAGCATCAGCCCGAGGGAGAGCACAATCATCGGCAGGCGCAGGAACTCAAGCTGGCTGAGCCCGGCAAACCCCGCCGCCGAGATGCCAAAGAGCAGATAGAGCAGCGGACCGACGCAGCAGAGCCCGGCGGTAACGGCAGCCGCGGCTGCCGTCAGCAGGGTAAGGCCTGCCCCCTTAGCGTTGTTCGGTTGAGACATAGTGGTAAGTGAACACCTTTGGATCGTAGAAATTGAGTGGATCGCCGTCCACCTCGGCATAGGGGTAGCCAAAGTTATTTACCGCCCCCTGCTCCGTCGCCGGATAGAGCTCAAAATCGCGCCCATAGTTGAAGCCCACCCAGTTCATCTCCCAGTTGCCAAAGAGGTAAGCATTCACCGCCTGCACATCGGGATCCTGATGGGCTTTTTTCTCCGCCAGACGCATTTTGGTGACGTCCGCCGGGTCACACGGCAGCCAGCCGTAACCGGCCAGATAAAACTCCGCGCGGCAGTGCTGTCCGCCGCTGACATCGGCCACGCCCGCGCTATCGGCTTTGCCGAAGGCGCTGGCGGAGTAGCGCTCCAGTTTGTTGGCTCTGCCCAGACGGATGCCGAACAGTTCCCGCGCCGGGATCCCGCTGGCGCGCGCCAGCGCCACAAACACCGAGCTGATGTCGGTGCATTTGCCGCTGAGCTTGCCGCTTTGCAGAATGGTC
The DNA here is from genome assembly GCF_037150775.1 of Leclercia sp. M50. Taxonomy (NCBI): domain Bacteria; kingdom Pseudomonadati; phylum Pseudomonadota; class Gammaproteobacteria; order Enterobacterales; family Enterobacteriaceae; genus Leclercia; species Leclercia sp. M50. Next base: position 8,566 of record NZ_JBBCPK010000063.1, on the reverse strand, counting down.
GCCACGTCGCCGGTGCCACAGCCAATGACGTCGTTATCGCGTTCCATATGGCTGCTGACCCATTCGTAAATCAGGCGCGCTTTCTTCAGTGGATCGGTTTCGCCGCCGGTAATTTTTTGCGCCGTTTCGCGCACCAGGCCATCAACCGGTGTGTGCGTTGTTGGCAGCAGGTATGGCTTCACCGCCAGCGGATAAACAATCTGTTCCGGTGCCTGCCAGTTTTTCAGCGCGTCATGTTTCAGCGGCTCCCAGTCCGCCGTTTCGATCTCAAGATCGAGCTGAAGCAGCAGATCGCCTTCACTTTTTGGCCAGGTTGCGAACAAAGTTTTCGCACCATAGGCGTTGTTGGTGGTGACATAGGCCTGCTGATAGTTGCCGGTAAACGCCATGCCGGTCATCTGCTGAAAGGCAGTATCCACCGGAAGCGGGATCCACAGCTTCACGACGCCGCTGGAGCCCTGCGGCGGCACCAGTTTATAGGTTTGCGACAAGACAAAGCGGCGGCGCATCACCGGCGCTATGGGCGCCAGGCTGGTTTTTACCGTCTCGCTGGCGAGAGCCGGGCCTACTAAACCTGCGGCAGAAAGAAGAACGCTATTTTTAAGAAATTGTCGACGCTGCATGGCTATCTGTCCCTTGAAAATGAGTCTGGCGACGGCAAAACGGGCCGACAGCACAGAGGTTCATCACAGCAGACAGGCGCTGGCGCGAAGCGATGGGATTTATTCATCAATAACAGACCTGTTAACTGTGAATGATAAAAATTTTGGAGACGGTATTAGGCGCTTTTCAGCGCCGGTTGTACAGGCTTGAAGTCAAAAAAAGCGGCAGTTTCTCCCAAACGCGCCAGACGGTTGCTTCAGCCCGGCGGATGGCGCAGTAAACCTAATAAGTGATGGAAATCCCAAAACAGAGTATTGGCAAAATAGTCCATGCGATAAGCCAGTAGTTCCATAACATTATAAATATGAAAACCCTACTGTTAATTCTTTTAAACCAGCGGAGCTAACTTGCTATTTCCCCTGGCTTTATCCGGGATAAAGTCTGCGAGGAAAGGATTATTATCACCTAATATTAAAACGCACACGGGTAGGTCAAACAGCGAAACAACGTTATCACTATCATTTATTTTCACCACCATTCAGAGGTATGAGATGAGTAAAATGTGCTTAACAAAATTACTGTCGGCTGGTTTGCTCGGATTGATGGTCTTTTCCACTTCCGCAATGGCGAAAGAAATTGAAGTGGTAAATATTTCAAAAATAGATGGCATGCCCTGGTTTAATCGTATGGGGGAAGGTGTCACCAAAGCCGGCAGCGACCTCGGTATTAAAGCCTCTCAGGTAGGCCCTTCCAGCACTGATGCCCCGCAGCAGGTAAAAATTATTGAGGACTTAATCGCGAAAAAAGTATCGGCGATCGGGATTGTCCCCAACGATGCCGATGTGCTCGAGCCGGTATTTAAAAAGGCGCGGGATGCTGGCATCGTGGTATTAACCAACGAATCTCCCGGACAACCGAGCGCCAACTGGGACGTTGAAATTATTGATAACGAAAAATTTGCCGCCGATAACGTTGAAGAGATGGCCAAAGCCATGGGCGGTAAAGGAGGCTATGTTATTTATGTCGGCAGTCTGACCGTGCCGCAACATAACCTGTGGGCGGACTTGTTCGTTAAATATCAGAAAGAGCACTACCCGGATATGCATGAAGTCACCAGCCGTATGCCGGTGGCCGAGAATATCGACGATGCCCGCCGGACGACCATAGACCTGATGAAAGCTCACCCCGACCTGAAAGGGATTGTCTCCTTTGGCTCTCAGGGACCCATTGGCGCGGGCCGCGCGGTGAAAGAGAAACGGGCGAAAGGCAAAGTGTTCGTTTACGGCATGATGATCCCCTCTCAGGCCGCTTCCCTGATTAAGAGCGGTGATATCGCCATGGGCATCACCTACGACCCTGCCTCTGCGGGTTACGCCATTACCGCCGTGGCCGACAAGGTTCTGAAGGGAGAAGAGATTACTCAGGGTCTTGAGATCCCCAATCCCGGTAAAGCGGATGTGGATACCGAAAAACGCATCATCAAATTCCACAAAGTCCTGCGCGTGACGAAAGAAAATATCGACAGTCTGTATTAACCCGTTGGTTCTGCACGCCCTGCTGCGATCGTCGCAATACGGGCGTGCTGTGTGAGCCCCTGAGAGGTAATAATGGAGCCGTTTATTTCACTGGGTCATATCAGCAAAACGTTCTACGGTGTGAAAGCGCTGGATAACATCGCCCTGACGCTATTTCCCGGGGAGGTTCACTGTCTGGCCGGGCAGAACGGATGCGGTAAATCGACGCTGATTAAAATTATTTCTGGCGTCTATAAACCCGATCCCGGCTTTCAGATCGTCATTGACGGTAAGCCCCGCTCCCACCTCTCTCCCATCGACTCGGTGAAAGCCGGAATACAGGTTATTTATCAGGATCTCTCCCTGTTCCCGAATCTCACCGTGGCGGAAAACATCGCGATCCACCAGCATCACCATAATCTGCTGGTGAATAAGGGCGAGATCCATCGCATCGCCGCGCGCACCGTGAAAAGCATCGAGGCGGAGCTGGATCTGGATGCCAATGTAGACTCCCTGCCCATTGCCCAGCGTCAGATTGTGGCGATCTGCCGGGCGCTGGCCCAGGAAGCCAGGCTGATTATTATGGATGAGCCCACCGCCTCTCTCACCATGCAGGAGGTAAAAGGACTGCTGCGGGTGATTGGCGATTTAAAGAAAAGAAACATTTGCGTCGTGTTTGTCAGCCACCGTCTGGATGAAGTGCTCTCTATTTCCGACCGTATCAGCGTGCTCAAAAATGGCACCCTGGTTGGCACCTGGCCTGCCAGCGACATCAAGAATAAAAAACTCGCTTTCCGGAGGCCGGGAAAAGTTTTTTCGTTTGCTTTATTACCGCCGATAGAAAAACTTGGCGACGTAGCGCTGAGCGTTAAGAACCTCACTAAGCATCACCAATACAAGAACATCTCATTTCAGGTGCATCAGGGTGAGATCCTCGCCATTACCGGATTACTCGGTGCGGGCAGAACAGAGCTTTGCCTGAGCCTGTTTGGGCTCACGCAGCCTGACTCCGGGGAGATAGTGCTGGCAGGCAAAGCGGTGCGCTTCGCCAGCAACCGGGATGCGATCAATGCCGGGATTGGCTATGTCTCTGAAGACCGGATGAGTACCGGCCTGGTGATGGAACAGTCCATCAACGACAACATTATCTCTACCGTGCTTCGACGGCTGAAAACCCCCTTTAAATTGTTAGACAGAGCCAAAGCGGACCGCGTTGTCGCCGATTTAGTCGGGCAGCTGAGCATTAAAATTGGCAGCGTCAATCTGCCGGTCAATACCCTCTCCGGGGGCAACGCCCAGCGTGTGGCGATAGCCAAATGGCTGGCGATCAATCCCAGGGTGCTGATCCTCGACTCCCCCACCGTCGGGGTGGACATTGCCAATAAAGCGGGGATCTATCAAATCATCTCCGCCCTGTCGCGCCAGGGGATCGCGGTGCTGATGATCACCGATGAGATCGATGAAGCCTACTTCAATAGCCATCGTATTTTAGTCATGCGCAAGGGTGAGCTCGTCGCGGAACTCCTCCCGGAAAAGACCTCGGAAGCTGCACTGGCGGAGGTGGTCAATGGTTAATAAATTCGGGATCAAAACCCACGAGCTGTTTTTAGGCCTGACCATTCTGGTGATTGGCGGCTATCTGTCGTTTGCCAGCAGCGATTTCCTGACGCTCGGCAATATCTACGATCTGATCAATAACTACGCCATGCTCACCATTCTGGCCTGCGGCTTGTTTATTGTGCTGATTTCCGGCGGGATCGATATCTCCTTTCCCGCCATGACCATCATTTCACAGTACGTGATGGTGACGCTGATTCAGGGTACCACCGGAAACTTTGCCCTCGCGTTTGCGCTGGCCGGGGGGCTGGGATTGCTGCTCGGGTTGATCAACGCCACGCTGGTCAACCGGCTCAACGTGCCTTCCATCATTATCACCATCTCAACCCTGAATATTTTTTACGGCCTGCTGCTCTACCTGACCAAAGGCGTCTGGCTCTACAGCTATCCTGAGTGGTTTGAAGAGGGGGTGATGCTATTCAAATTCACCGCCGCAGATGGCTACGATTATGGCTTAAGCCTGCCGATCCTCACCCTGCTGGCGGTGGTGGCGTTAACCGGCTTCATCATGAATAAAACCAGCGTCGGGCGGATGATTTATGCCATGGGCGGCAACCGGGAGGCGGCCTCCCGCATGGGATTTGGCATCTTTAAAATGCAGCTGTTTGTCTATGGCTACATGGGGCTGATGTCCGGGGTGGCAGGCGTAGTGCAATCCGCGACCGTCTTAACCGTCGCGCCCGACTCCCTGCTGGGCTACGAACTGACGGTACTCGCCGCCGTGGTGTTAGGCGGAACCAGTATTGTTGGCGGGCGCGGCACCTTACTCGGCACCCTGTTAGGGGTGATTTTACTCGCCGTGTTGCAGAACGGTCTTAACCTGTTAGGGATCTCTTCGTACTGGCATACGGTCGTTACCGGGGTGGTGATCGTCACCAGTATCAGTATGACGGCATGGAGTCAGCGTAAAGGTCAGGGAGTCATAGTATGAGCGCCAACAAAACCCAGGATCGCGTCGAGATTTACCTGAGCGTGTTAATCGCGGTGGTGGTGATCGCGTTCAGCTTCCTGATACCCTCGGTCTTCTGGTCAGCCGCTAACTTCCAGTCCATTGCCTCGCAAATGCCGATCCTCGGCGTGCTGGCCCTCGCGATGGCGGTGACGATCCTCACCGGGGGGATCAACCTGTCCATCATCGCCACCATGAACGCCTGCGGGCTGGTGATGGCCTGGGTCGCTACCCATTATCCTCCAACCTTCAGCAGCATGCTGCTGGTGATTGCCGCCGGGTTAGTCATGGCCCTGGCGATCGGTTCGGTGATTGGATTTTTAGTCGCCGTGGTGCGGGTCTCGCCGATTTTAGCCACCCTTGGGATCATGACCCTGCTGAAAGGCATTAATATCCTGATTTCTAAAGGTTCGGCGATCTCTAACTTCCCGGACTATATTCTGGTGATTAACAGCACCAATATTTTCGGCGTCCCGCTGCCGCTGCTGGTTTTTCTGGCGGTGGTGGTCGTACTGTGGGTGATCCTCGAAAAGTCCGCTTTCGGGCGCACCCTCTACCTGATCGGCTCTAACGAGCAGGCGACCCACTACTCCGGGATTAATACCCGTAAAACCCTTATCTGGGTCTATGTGCTCTCCTCGGTACTGTGCGTGATTGCCGCCCTGCTGATGATGTCGAAACTCAATTCAGCCAAGGCCTCTTACGGTGAATCTTATCTGCTGGTGTCGATTCTGGCGGCTGTGCTGGGCGGGGTAAATCCGGACGGAGGCTTTGGTAAAGTCTTTGGCATGGTGATGGCGCTGATCCTGCTCCAGATGCTGGAGAGCGGCCTCAATATTCTGGGCGTGAGCAGCTACATCACCATGGCTCTGTGGGGCGGCTTGCTGTTAGCGTTTATCTTCCTGAAAGGGGCGCAGCTTTCGCGTCTGTTTGGTAAACCCTGATCGCCGCTAATTGTGCTCGCTGCGCCGGTTGGTGTGGTCGTCATTGCGCTGTTTGCCCTGATCATCATCCTGCTTATCATGGCGGATGGGATGGCCGTGGCTGTCATAGATGATATCGTCATCGCCCGCAGCCCAGGCGCATGATGCAGCGAATGTCACTAACGCGGTAATCAAGGTCAGTTTGTTCATTTTGAACCTCTCGCGAAATGGTCGTTATTAGCGAGTACTACCTTTTTACAGAATAGTTATCCGTAACGCGAAGCTGGTCGTAAAGAAAGGTGATTAATTCCGGTGAATACGAGGAAAGTTTGAGAGGGCGATGAAATTTCAGGCACAAAAAAACCACCTTTCGGTGGTTTCACGACACTGCTTATTGCTTTGATTATTCTTGTCTTTCCCATGGTAGCCGGAGTGGGACTTGAACCCACACAGCGCGAACGCCGAGGGATTTTAAATCCCTTGTGTCTACCGATTCCACCATCCGGCCTCGGGAAGAAAGTGGAGGCGCGTTCCGGAGTCGAACCGGACTAGACGGATTTGCAATCCGCTACATAACCGCTTTGCTAACGCGCCTTAAATCTTTTGTCTTACGACTGACACCCGCTATTGCGCATGTCTTAAATTTGGAGCGGGAAACGAGACTCGAACTCGCGACCCCGACCTTGGCAAGGTCGTGCTCTACCAACTGAGCTATTCCCGCATTTATCAAGTCATTATGCTAATCACTTGATTTTGCTATCGACTAACGGGCCGTGCCGTCGTTCGATGCGTTGCATTCTACTTACCTGACGTTTTGAGTCAACGTTAATTTTCGCAAGGATAGATCGTTTGCTGAAAATTGCGCCGAAACGATCACTGATCAAGCAAATCCCCACGCGCGGCGTTCAAATATTGCAACATTGACCACAGCGTCAGCACCGCCGCGACCATAAACAGGCCAATACCCGCCCACTCTACCCACTCGTTTGGACGCCACAGCATCCATACCAGCGCCGCCATCTGCGCGGTGGTTTTGACCTTACCGATCCAGGAGACGGCCACACTGCTGCGTTTACCCAGCTCCGCCATCCACTCGCGCAGGGCAGAGATAATAATCTCACGGGCAATCATGGTCGCCGCAGGCAGTGTGACCCACCAGCTGTGATAATGCTCAACCACCAGTACCATGGCGATGGCCACCATCACCTTGTCAGCCACCGGGTCGAGAAACGCGCCGAAACGGGTGCTTTGATTCCAGCGACGCGCCAGGTAGCCGTCGAACCAGTCAGTGACTGCCGCAACAAAAAAGATAAGTGCACATGCGAAAGGCGCCCAGACAAATGGCAGATAAAACGCCAGTACGAAGAAAGGAATGAGAACGACGCGGAAAAGCGTCAGCAATGTAGGGATATTTAATCGCATAGTGACGGTAACTGTTTGTTGTCAGTAATTATTAGCCCTATGTTGCTACAGAGCCCTCAATGTTTCAACGAGTAGTAGATCTTTTCTGCCAGCCCTTGCGAAATACCTGGCACTTTTGCAATTTCCTCTACGCTGGCGTTGAGTAATCCTTGCAAACCGCCCATATATTTCAGCAACATCTGGCGACGTTTTGGCCCGACCCCTTCGATCGTTTCCAGAGTGCTGGTATTTTTCACCTTTGCCCGTTTTTTACGGTGACCGCTAATGGCGTGATCGTGCGACTCATCGCGAATATGCTGGATCACATGGAGCGCAGGCGAGTCCGGCGGCAGGCTAAAGCCCTCCCCTTCCGGCTCAAGGAACAGCGTCTCCAGCCCGGCTTTACGATCGGTGCCTTTCGCCACGCCCAGCAGCAGCGGATGATGCTTATCCCAGCTTACATCCAGTTCGGCAAAAACGGATTTTGCCTGGGCGAGCTGGCCTTTACCACCATCAATCAGGATAACGTCCGGGATCTTACTCTCTTCAATAGCTTTACCATAGCGACGGCGCAGCACCTGGTTCATGGCTGCGTAATCGTCACCGGGAGTGATATCCGTAATGTTGTAGCGCCGGTACTCCGCCCGCAGCGGTCCGTTAGCATCGAATACCACACAGGAGGCCACCGTCTGCTCCCCCATCGTGTGGCTGATGTCGAAACACTCCATCCGTTTCACTTCCGGCAGCGTAAGCACGGTTGCCAGCGCGATAAGACGCTGATGGACAGTCGACTGCTGCGACAGTTTAGTAGTCAATGCCGTTGCCGCATTGGTGCGCGCCAGCTTGAGGTAGCGGGCACGATCGCCGCGCGGTTTAGTCTGGACGTTAACCCGGCGTCCCGCCAGCTCCGACAGCGAATCTGACAGCAGCGTTTTATCGCTGAGATTAAAATCGAGCAAAATCTCCGACGGCAGGGTTCGCATCTGGCTGCCCTGCAAATAGAACTGGCCGACAAAGGTCTCGACCACCTCACCCAGTTCGGTACCGCCCGGCACTTTCGGGAAATAGCTGCGGCTGCCCAGCACCTTACCCTGGCGGATAAAGAGTACATGCACGCAGGCCATACCCGCATCGAACGACACGCCAATCACGTCCAGATCATCGCCGGTATTAGAGACAAACTGTTTTTCCGTGACCCGTCGTACCGCCTGGATCTGATCGCGGATCCGCGCCGCCTCTTCAAAGTTCAGCGCCTGGCTGGCCTTCTCCATACGGGCGATAAGCTGGTTCAGCACCTGATCGTCTTTACCGGCCAGGAACAGGCGCACATATTCTACCTGCTGTGCGTACTCCTCTTCGCTGACCAGCCCTTCCACACAGGGCCCGAGGCAACGGCCAATCTGATACTGCAGACAAGGGCGAGAGCGGTTGCGATAGACGCTGTTTTCGCACTGGCGAATCGGGAATATCTTCTGCAGCAGCGCCAGCGTTTCCCGCACGGCGTAGCCGTTAGGGAACGGGCCGAAATACTCACCTTTAGCATGTTTGGCACCGCGATG
>NZ_JBBCPK010000062.1:0-27474 GCF_037150775.1 Leclercia sp. M50 | reverse complement strand
ATTTATTGTCCGAAGACATTAAGAATCCATGTCACTTTGAGTGCCCACACAGATTGTCTGATAAATTGTTAAAGAGCAGTGCAACGCGGCTTTCGCTCACCGTTGCGAGGTGGCGTATATTACGCTTTCCTCTTTCAGAGTCAAGCGATTATTTTCGCTTTTCTCCTCAACCGGCCCGGCTGTTTGTGTGAAGTGATTCACATCCGCCGTGTCGATGGAGGCGCATTATAGGGAGTTCTCCGCCGCCCGCAACCCTTAAATGTCATAAAAATTGCTGACTGCTGCATTCCCCAGCAAAAGCCCGCCTTATACCTGATTACACACAGACTTATCCACAACGTGACGAAAAAGTGAAAATGTGCGAGCGTTGCGCAAACGTTTTCGTTAAAATGCTCGCGCTAAATAAAGCGCCCCGCCAGGTGTGTTAGTTGAGTTTTTATCGGGAAAATTCACCTAACGCTCTCTGTAATCGTCAAATCCAGGGGATTTACCATGCAACAACGTCGTCCAGTCCGCCGCGCTCTGCTCAGTGTTTCTGATAAAGCCGGTATCGTTGAATTCGCTCAGGCACTTTCTGCACGTGGCGTAGAGCTGCTGTCCACAGGTGGTACTGCTCGCCTGTTAGCAGATAAAGGCCTGCCGGTAACCGAAGTGTCCGATTACACCGGCTTCCCGGAAATGATGGATGGACGCGTCAAAACCCTGCACCCGAAAGTCCACGGCGGCATTCTGGGACGTCGCGGTCAGGATGACGGCATTATGGATCAGCACGGGATTGCGCCAATCGACATGGTGGTTGTTAACCTTTATCCATTCGCCCAGACCGTTGCCCGTGAAGGCTGCTCTCTGGAGGATGCGGTAGAGAATATCGATATCGGTGGGCCGACCATGGTGCGCTCCGCCGCCAAGAACCATAAGGATGTGACCATCGTCGTAAAGAGCAGCGACTACGACGCCATTATTAAAGAGATGGATGCCAACGAAGGCTCACTGAATCTCGAGACCCGTTTCGACCTCGCCATTAAGGCCTTTGAACATACCGCCGCTTACGACAGCATGATCGCCAACTACTTCGGTAGTCTGGTCCCTGCCTACCATGGCGAAAGCAAAGATCCCTCTGGTCGCTTCTCCCGCACCTTAAACCTCAACTTCATTAAGAAGCAGGATATGCGCTACGGCGAGAACAGCCACCAGCAGGCTGCCTTCTATATAGAAGAAGAGGTAAAAGAAGCCTCCGTTGCCACTGCGCAGCAGGTGCAGGGTAAAGCACTCTCCTATAACAACATTGCGGATACCGACGCGGCACTGGAGTGCGTGAAAGAGTTCAGCGAGCCCGCCTGCGTTATCGTGAAGCATGCGAACCCATGCGGCGTCGCGGTAAGCACCTCTATTCTGGATGCTTACGATCGTGCGTACAAAACTGACCCGACCTCAGCGTTTGGCGGCATTATCGCGTTTAACCGCGAGCTGGATGCCGAAACCGCTCAGGCGATCATCTCCCGTCAGTTTGTTGAAGTGATTATTGCCCCTTCGGCCACCGAAGATGCCCTGAAAATCACCGCGACAAAACAGAACGTGCGCGTGCTGGTCTGCGGTCAGTGGGCGGAACGCGTTCCGGGTCTCGACTTCAAGCGTGTGAACGGTGGCCTGCTGGTTCAGGATCGTGACCTGGGCATGGTCAGCGAGAAAGATCTGCGTGTCGTCACCAAACGTCAGCCTACGGAGCGGGAGCTGCGTGACGCGCTGTTCTGCTGGAAAGTGGCGAAGTTCGTGAAATCCAACGCCATCGTCTATGCGAAAGAGAACATGACCATCGGTATAGGCGCGGGCCAGATGAGCCGCGTTTACTCTGCGAAAATCGCCGGGATTAAAGCGGGCGACGAAGATCTGGAAGTTAAAGGCTCCGCCATGGCGTCCGACGCGTTCTTCCCGTTCCGTGACGGTATCGATGCAGCTGCGGCAGTGGGCATCACCTGCGTGATCCAGCCTGGCGGCTCAATCCGCGACGAAGAAGTCATTGCCGCCGCCGATGAACATGGCATCGCGATGATCTTCACCGACATGCGTCATTTCCGCCATTAATTCCCGGAGCAGAGAATGAAAGTATTAGTGATTGGTAACGGCGGGCGCGAGCACGCCCTGGCGTGGAAAGCGGCGCAGTCTGCGCAGGTTGAAACCGTCTTTGTGGCGCCGGGTAACGCCGGTACCGCCCTGGAACCCACCCTGCAGAACGTCGCTATCGGCGTAACCGATATTCCGGCGCTGCTGAGCTTTGCCCAGAGCGAAAAAATCGATCTGACCATTGTGGGCCCGGAAGCGCCGCTGGTCATTGGCGTGGTAGACGCATTCCGTGCCGCGGGCCTGACCATCTTCGGCCCGACCGAAGGCGCCGCGCAGCTCGAAGGCTCCAAAGCCTTCACCAAAGATTTCCTCGCGCGTCACAACATTCCGACCGCGGAATATCAGAACTTCACCGAAGTGGAGCCCGCGCTGGCCTACTTACGTGAAAAAGGCGCGCCGATTGTGATCAAAGCCGACGGTCTGGCAGCGGGTAAAGGCGTTATCGTGGCGATGACGCTCGAAGAAGCAGAAGCTGCCGTTCAGGATATGCTGGCAGGTAACGCTTTTGGTGATGCAGGCCACCGTATCGTTATCGAAGAGTTTCTTGATGGCGAAGAGGCGAGCTTTATCGTCATGGTCGACGGCGAGCATGTGCTGCCGATGGCTACCAGCCAGGATCATAAGCGCGTTGGCGATGCCGATACCGGCCCGAATACCGGCGGGATGGGAGCTTACTCTCCTGCCCCTGTAGTAACGGACGAAGTCCACCAGCGCACCATGGACCGCATCATCTGGCCTACCGTTAAAGGAATGGCGGCGGAAGGCAATACCTACACTGGTTTCCTCTATGCTGGCCTGATGATCGACAAACAGGGCAACCCGAAGGTTATCGAGTTCAACTGCCGCTTTGGCGACCCAGAAACGCAGCCAATCATGCTGCGCATGAAATCCGATCTGGTGGAGCTGTGCCTGGCGGCCTGCGAAGGCAAGTTGGACGAAAAGCGCTCTGAGTGGGATGAGCGTGCTTCTCTGGGCGTGGTAATTGCGGCGGGCGGTTATCCGGGCAACTACAACACCGGCGATGAGATCCACGGCCTGCCGCTGGAAGCCATCGAAGGCGCGAAGGTATTCCATGCGGGGACTAAGCTCTCCGATGACGAACGCGTGCTGACTAACGGTGGCCGCGTCCTGTGCGCCACGGCGCTGGGCAACACCGTCGCAGAAGCGCAGCAACGCGCCTATGCCCTGATGGCGGATATTCACTGGAACGGTAGCTTCAGCCGTAACGATATTGGTTACCGCGCGATTGCGCGCGAGCAAGGGAAGTAACTCCTCCCTTCACCAGTCCCTCTCCCGCAAGGGAGGGGGATTTTCAGAAACTCTTCTCTGTCGGCTGCCAGGTACAAAAATCTTCGTTCGCCACCAGCAGCAGCTGTGATCCTTCAGGCGCTTCCAGCCACGCCACGCTCACTGCCATGGAGGAGTGACTCTGCCGGCGTGCAATATGTTCCGTTGCCCAGCTATCGAGATCCGGCTTCAGGGTCTGGCCTTCACACGTTGTCACGGAGCCGTCAACATGCCAGCGCCCCTGATGTAGCACGACCCTTCCCTGTCGCAGCGCGTCGCTGGTCTGGCGAATCTGCGCGGCGCGGTAGCGGTAAAGCTCGATTTGATCGGTAGAGAGTTGCTGTTTAAGGCCACCGGTTTCGTGCTGCATAAAGCTCAGCTCACCGTGGTCGTCAAAGCGTACCCGCACATGCTCGGGGACTTTGCTGTAGATGTTTACGTCGATCCAGACGAGCGTATCGCCCTGCCAGCGATATTCACTGGTGGTGGTACTGCCGCTGTGCCAGGGGCTAAACGCGGAGAGGAGATGCACTTCGTCATCTGAATCTTTACGCCAGACGCGTACCGCGCCCTGATCGTCAGCGTAGCCGCTGGCGGTAAAAGGCGGCAGGGAGGAGTCATGGCTACAGGCGGTTAATACAAATATGCCCGCCAGCACCGTCACCTGGCGCCAGACAGACAAAAGGGGCGAAACCGCCCCCTCGATAAAACTGTTCACTGCTACGCGGCTTACTTAACTGCGTCTTTCAGTGCTTTGCCAGAAACAAATGCTGGCACGTTAGCTGCAGCGATTTTGATTTCGTTACCGGTCTGCGGGTTGCGGCCAGTACGCTCAGCGCGGTGGTTCACTTTGAAGGTACCGAAACCTACCAGTTGTACAGCATCGCCTTCTTTCAGAGACTCAGTAATTGCAGCCAGGGTGGATTCCAGAGCAGCTTTAGCCTGTACTTTAGACAGGTCAGCTTTGTCCGCAATTACATCAATCAGTTGAGTCTTGTTCATAAGTTATCCTTTCAATGTGTTTATCGCTTGCTAAGCATCGAGTGCGACGAAAATGCCAAAAAAGCACTCTCCTGCATACACGCACCGATAGCCACTTTTTTTCGCCCCCCAAATGTAGACCAGACGGGGGGCAGAAGGGAAGAGTAGAGGCATGACAAAACAGGCGTTAAATCACGTTTTGTTGTCTCACTGGTTAAGATTTATACCAATGTTACTCTCGCCTGCCTCACGCAAGTCTGCGCGTAGACCTTTAATCAGTTCGATATCGCGTTCTTCGCACTCCGCCAGCAAACGGAAAATTTCCCACTGGATGTCCCATTCCTGCTCAATGGCCGGGTTCAGACGGAGTTCTTCATCGGTCATTTCACGCCCTTCCTGGGTCATCTCCAGCATCGCTACGGTAGTAATAGAGGCCTTACTGACTTCGATGGCATGTTCCAGCGTTTCACCACTCAGACGCGAGTGAATCAGTTCACTTAGCGCTACACAGGCATCAATTGCCGGGTAGACGCCATAGACATCATAGTCATCGGCAACCGGGATCGCCTCTTCCAGCTTATCGAGCTGGGAGTCGAAGTTTACCTTCGCATCTTTAACCGTCAGCGTCTCCCACACCAGATCGAGAATACGACGATAGAGTTGACCATCACCAAATTCGGTCTGCTTGCAGAACATGGCATAGTTCGGATACATACGTTCGCACAGACAGGCCATAAAAGTGACGTGCTGCCAGCTTTCCAGCTTCTCAAGGCGCAGGTGAATCGGGTTTTGTAACATGATGATGTCTCGAATCGAAAATTGGCCGCAGTTTACCTGATTCAGCGCTGAATTTCCTGCCAACGAACAAACGCCGGACGCCCGGACGCTACCGCATCGGCCCAGCGGGTCGGCTCCGGTAGCCGGTAGCCCCGCATACAGCGCTGCACCCACGCCAGCGCGGTGTCGGTACTGACGCGATGGCCGGTGGCGACGAACAGTGGATTACACCGGGCTTTGCTGCGCCAGACCCACGCCAGCTGTTCGCCTTTGTCCATCAATGGTGCCAGCGCGCCGGGTTCGGGCGACAGGGGATCAAACTTACCGCAGAGGCGTTTTTTCGCCACGCCGATGGTCGGAACATCCACCAGCAGCCCAAAATGGCTGGCGACGCCGAGACGGCGCGGATGGGAGATGCCATGCCCGTCAACGAACAGCAGATCGGGTCTTTGCGAGAGCTGATCCCACGCCGCCAGCAGCGCGGGATATTCACGAAAAGAGAGGAAGCCGGGGATATACGGCATGGTAGTGGCGATCCGCGCCACCTGATACTCAACCAGTTCCAGGTCGGGGTACGTCAGCAGCACTATCGCCGCCCGCGTCACCTCTCCCCCCTGCTCAAACCCCACATCGGCCCCCGCAATCAGCGAGGGTGGGTCTTTATCCAGACGATCCTCACGGGATACAGACGCAGCGAGTTTAAGTTGTTGAGCGCGAAGTGACGCAAGATCCATAACGACTCCTTACGGGTGGTACTGGGCAGAAAGTCGGTGCACCGCCTCCACAAACACGCCTGCATGCTCTGGCGGTACATCCTGATGAATACCGTGCCCCAGGTTAAAGACATGGCCCTCGCCCTGACCGAAGCCCGCCAAAATGGTCGCGACTTCTTCTTCAATTCGGGCGGCCGGAGCATACAGCATAGACGGATCCATGTTGCCTTGCAGGGCGACTTTGTCACCCACGCGGCGGCGGGCATCGGCAATATCGGTGGTCCAGTCGAGGCCCAGCGCATCACAGCCGGTTTCTGCCATCGCCTCCAGCCACTGGCCGCCGCCTTTGGTGAACAGCGTTACCGGCACGCGACGGCCTTCGTTTTCACGCAGCAGGCCATCGACGATTTTATGCATGTAGTAGAGCGAGAACTGCTGATAGTCGCGACCGGTCAGTACCCCACCCCAGGTGTCGAAAATCATCACCGACTGAGCGCCCGCTTTGATCTGGGCATTCAGATAGAGGGTGACGCTTTTCGCCAGCTTATCCAGCAGGGCATGCAGCGCCAGCGGATCGGCGTACATCATCTTCTTGATCACGGTAAAGGCTTTGCTGCTGCCCCCTTCGACCATGTAGGTCGCCAGGGTCCACGGGCTGCCGGAGAAACCAATCAACGGCACTTCGCCTTTCAGCTCGCGGCGAATGGTGCGCACCGCGTTCATCACATAACCGAGTTCCTGCTCCGGGTCCGGGACAGGCAGGTTGTCGATCTCCGCTTTGCTCTTAATCGGCGAGCTAAAGCGCGGGCCTTCCCCGGTTTCGAAGTACAGGCCAAGCCCCATCGCGTCCGGGATGGTCAGGATGTCGGAGAAGAGAATCGCCGCGTCCAGCGGGTAGCGGCGCAGCGGCTGAAGCGTTACTTCACAGGCCAGCTCCGCGTTTTTGCACAGGGACATGAAATCGCCTGCCTGCGCCCGGGTGGCTTTATATTCCGGTAGATAGCGACCCGCCTGGCGCATCATCCATACCGGGGTGACATCAACGGGTTGGCGCAGCAGCGCACGCAGATAACGATCGTTCTTCAGTTCGGTCATTTTTGCAGTTCCTTAAGCGTCTTGTCCCCAGTGTATCACGTCATTCATAGTCGGCCCGACACATTGCCACGGTATCTTCTATCAGGCGACGCGCCACGGTGCCTGGCGGCGGGAGCAGCGGTAAATCGTCGTAGCGATACCAGTCGGCTGACAGCAGCTCTTTCGGGTCGATGACGATCTCGCCGCTGTCATATTCGGCCATAAAAGCGGTCATCAACGACTGCGGGAACGGCCAGGGCTGGGAGGTGACATAGCGCAGGTTCTTCACCTTGATGCCGCTCTCTTCCATCACTTCCCGGGCGACAGCCTGCTCCAGGGTTTCGCCCACTTCGACAAACCCGGCCAGCACGGTATGCACCCCGTTACGATGACGCGTGTGTTGCGCCAGCAGGATGGTTTCTTCACGACGAATGGCGACGATGATGCACGGCGCGATTTGCGGGTAGTAGCGTTCGCGGCAATGGCCGCAGAGCATGGCCCACTCGGTTTTGCTTGGGTGCATGGTGTGACCACAGTAGCCGCAGTATTTATGCGAGCGATAAAACTCGGCCAACTGCACAGCACGCCCGGCCAGCTGGAACAGACCCACATCGAGATCGAGCACCTGGCGTACCGATCCCATATCGTGACGGCGATTTTGTTGGATCAACCACACAGGATCGCCCTGCCACTCCCCGATATTAAGTGCGGGTTGACCCGCAAGATCGAAATTTCCGGCCTCGCCATGTGGTAATTCACCACCGGGCAACCATAATTTTTGTTCATGGCTGACTAACCACCAGCCGCGATCCGATTTTTCAATTATACGATCCATATCTATTGCACTACCTTTGCTTCACAGGCATGTTGGTAACAATACTATTACATTTTGGGCGGGCAGAATTTAATCTTAACCTTGCGGAGTCAAACATGCTAAACCAGCTAGAAAACCTGACAGAACGCGTTGGCGGATGTAACAACCTGGTCGATCGCTGGCTGCACGTGCGGAAACATCTGCTTGTTGCCTACTACAACCTTGTTGGCATTAAACCGGGCAAAGAGTCCTATATGCGCCTGAACGAAAAAGCGCTGGACGATTTCTGTCAGAGCCTGGTCGATTACCTTTCTAACGGCCATTTCAATATTTATGAGCGTATTATCGGTGAAATGGAAGGTAACAGCCCGTTTTTAGCGGCCACCAAACTCTATCCTCTGCTGGAAGCCAATACCCAGCAAATCATGGATTATTACGACTCCACGCTCGAGAATGCCATCGATCAGGATAATTATCTGGAATTTCAGCAGGCCCTCTCTGATATCGGCGAGGCGCTGGAGCAGCGGTTTACGCTGGAAGACAACCTGATCGCCCTTGCGCTGGATCACAATTTGAAAGCGAGTAACGAAGATAACGTCGCCCGACCGGCTTGAGTTATTTATCGTTAACGCGTAATTTACATTTACTGCTCCCGCTGTAGGGGAGCACATTCTTGTCGGAGTGCCCAGTGCGAAAGCCGGGCTGAGACCGTTAATTCGGGATCCGCGGAACCTGATCAGGTTAAAACCTGCGAAGGGAACAAGAGTCAATCTGTTCATGTATCGCCGCCGGGCGATCCTCTCTTGCTTCATCCGTCGTCTGACAAGCCACTTCCTCACTTTCTGGAACGAGCTATGTCTGCCACAAAATTGACCCGCCGCGAACAGCGCGCACAAGCCCAACACTTTATCGACACCCTGGAAGGCACCGCTTTCCCTAACTCAAAACGCATCTATCTGACCGGCTCCCGGGAGGATATTCGCGTGCCCATGCGCGAGATCCAGCTCAGTCCGACGCTCGTCGGCGGCAGCAAAGAGGCTCCCCAGTTTGAAGAGAACGAAGCAGTGCCGGTCTACGACACATCCGGCCCGTATGGCGATCCGGCGATAACCATCAACGTGCAGCAGGGGCTGGCGAAACTGCGCCAACCCTGGATTGAGGCACGTAACGATTGCGAAGCGCTAACCGAACAAAGTTCAGCTTACACCCGGGAGCGCCTGGCCGATGATGGTCTGGACGAGCTGCGCTTCACCGGCCTTCTTACGCCGAAACGTGCCAGAGCGGGCAAATGCGTCACCCAGCTGCACTACGCCCGTCAGGGGATCGTGACCCCGGAGATGGAGTTTATAGCCATTCGCGAAAACATGGGCCGCGAGCGCATCCGTACCGACGTGCTGCGCCACCAGCATCCAGGCGAAGGGTTTGGTGCCCGCCTGCCGGAGAACATCACCCCGGAGTTTGTCCGTGACGAAGTCGCCGCCGGACGCGCCATTATCCCGGCCAACATTAACCACCCGGAGTCGGAGCCGATGATTATCGGTCGTAACTTCCTGGTGAAAGTGAATGCCAACATCGGTAACTCAGCGGTCACCTCGTCTATCGAAGAGGAGGTGGAGAAACTGGTCTGGTCGACCCGCTGGGGCGCGGACACGGTGATGGACCTCTCTACCGGGCGCTATATTCACGAAACCCGCGAGTGGATCCTGCGTAACAGCCCGGTGCCCATTGGTACGGTGCCCATCTACCAGGCGCTGGAGAAGGTGAACGGCATCGCCGAAGATCTCACCTGGGAGGCCTTCCGGGATACCCTGCTGGAGCAGGCCGAGCAAGGCGTCGACTACTTCACCATCCACGCCGGCGTGCTGCTGCGCTACGTGCCGATGACGGCTAAGCGCCTGACCGGTATCGTCTCCCGCGGCGGTTCAATCATGGCGAAATGGTGCCTCTCCCACCATCGGGAAAACTTCCTCTATGAACACTTCCGCGAAATCTGCGAGATCTGCGCCGCGTACGACGTGTCGCTGTCGCTGGGCGATGGCCTGCGTCCGGGCTCCATACGCGATGCCAACGACGAGGCGCAGTTTGCCGAGCTGCACACCCTGGGCGAGCTGACTAAAATCGCCTGGGAGTATGACGTGCAGGTGATGATCGAAGGCCCGGGCCACGTGCCGATGCAGATGATCCGCCGCAACATGACCGAAGAGCTGGAGCACTGCCACGAAGCGCCGTTCTATACCCTGGGGCCGTTGACCACCGATATCGCACCGGGTTATGACCACTTCACCTCGGGGATTGGCGCGGCGATGATCGGCTGGTTCGGCTGCGCCATGCTCTGCTACGTCACGCCGAAAGAGCACCTCGGCCTGCCGAACAAAGAGGATGTGAAGCAGGGGCTGATCACCTACAAAATTGCCGCCCATGCTGCCGATCTGGCGAAGGGCCATCCGGGGGCGCAGATCCGCGATAACGCCATGTCAAAAGCGCGCTTCGAATTCCGCTGGGAAGATCAGTTTAACCTCGCCCTCGACCCCTTCACCGCCCGCGCCTACCACGACGAAACCCTGCCGCAGGAGTCCGGCAAAGTGGCGCACTTCTGCTCCATGTGCGGGCCAAAATTCTGCTCGATGAAAATCAGCCAGGAGGTGCGTGACTACGCCGCCGCGCAGACCATCGAAGTGGGCATGGCCGATATGTCGGAAACCTTCCGCGCCCGGGGCGGCGAAATCTACCTCAAAAAAGAGGAGGCGTAATGTATCAACCTAACTTTCCGCCGGTCCCGTTTCGTCTGGGGCTCTATCCGGTGGTCGACAGCGTGGCCTGGATCGAACGCCTGCTCGCTGCGGGCGTAAAGACGTTACAGCTGCGCATCAAAGATAAACAGGACGATGAGGTAGAAGCCGACGTCATCACGGCCATTGCTCTGGGGCGTCGCTACGACGCCCGCCTGTTTATCAATGACTACTGGCGCCTGGCGATCAAGCACCAGGCTTACGGTGTCCATCTGGGCCAGGAGGATCTGGAGACCACCGAGCTTGAGGCTATTCGGGCTGCCGGGTTGCGTCTCGGCGTGTCGACCCACGACGATATGGAGATCGACGTGGCGCTGGCGGCGCGTCCCTCCTACATCGCGCTGGGGCACGTTTTCCCGACCCAAACCAAGCAGATGCCATCGGCCCCGCAGGGGCTGGAACAGCTGGCCCGCCATATCGACCGGCTCGGGGATTACCCCACCGTCGCCATCGGCGGGATCAGTCTCGAACGCGCGCCCGCGGTTCTGGCGACCGGTGTAGGGAGTATCGCGGTGGTGAGCGCCATTACTCAGGCCGACGACTGGCAGGCGGCGACAACACAGCTATTGCAACTGGCGGGGGCGGGCGATGAATGACCGTGACTTTATGCGCTACAGCCGCCAGATCCTGCTGGAAGATATCGCCATCGACGGGCAACAAAAGCTGCTCGCCAGCCGGGTGCTGGTGGTCGGTCTGGGCGGATTAGGCGCTCCGGCGGCGCTCTACCTGGCCGGCGCCGGGATCGGCACCCTGGTACTGGCCGATAATGACGAGGTGCATCTGAGTAATTTGCAGCGCCAAATCCTCTTTACCACCGACGATATCGCCCAGCCAAAAGCGCAGGTGACAGAGCGTCGCCTGCAGCAGCTCAATCCCGACATCCGGCTGATCGCCCTGCAGACCCGCCTGGAAGGCAGCGCGCTGCAGGAGGAGATTGCCCGCGCCGACGTGGTGCTGGACTGCACCGATAACATGGCTACCCGTCAGGCGATCAATGCCGCCTGTGTGATGCTCAATACGCCACTTATCACCGCCAGCGCCGTGGGCTTTGGCGGACAGATGATGGTGCTCACGCCCCCCTGGACCCAGGGCTGCTACCGCTGCCTGTGGCCGGATGATGAAGAGCCGCAGCGTAACTGCCGCACCGCGGGTATTGTCGGGCCGGTGGTTGGCGTGATGGGCACCCTGCAGGCGCTGGAGGCGATCAAGCTGCTCAGCGGCATCGAGGCCACGCGCAATACGCTACGCCTGTTCGACGCCCGGGCGGGAAGCTGGCGGCAGCTGGCTTTACAGCGCGCCAGCGGATGCCAGGTGTGTGGAGGGCGGCATGCGGATCCTGTTTAATGACGAACCGATGCAGTGCGTGGAGGGATTGACCGTCGCCACCCTGCTCTCCCAGCTATGCCAGTTAAAACCCGGGGTCGCGCTGGCCCTGAATCAACAGATCCTGCCGCGCGAGCAGTGGGAAAAACAGCAGGTGCGCGAAGGCGATCAGATCCTGCTCTTTCAGGTGATTGCCGGAGGCTGAGATGTTACGTATTGCTGATAAAACCTTTGATTCACATCTGTTTACCGGCACGGGAAAATTCGCCTCGCCGCAGCTGATGGTGGACGCGATCCGGGAGAGCGGCAGCCAGCTGGTGACGCTGGCCATGAAGCGGGTCGATCTGCGTAATCACAACGACGCCATTCTGGCGCCGCTGCTGGAGGCGGGCGTCAGCCTGCTGCCCAATACCTCCGGCGCCAAAACCGCGGAAGAGGCGCTATTCGCGGCCCGACTGGCGCGCGAGGCGCTGGGAACGCACTGGCTCAAACTGGAGATTCATCCCGACGCCCGCTGGCTGCTGCCCGATCCCATCGAGACGCTAAAGGCGGCAGAGATGCTGGTGAAAGAGGGGTTCACCGTGCTGCCCTACTGCGGCGCCGATCCGGTGCTGTGCAAACGGCTCGAAGAGGCAGGCTGTGCGGCAGTGATGCCGCTCGGGGCACCGATAGGCTCCAATCAGGGGCTGGAAACCCGCGCGATGCTGGAGATTATTATTCAGCAGGCAACCGTGCCGGTGATCGTCGATGCCGGGATCGGCGTACCCAGCCACGCCGCGCAGGCGCTGGAGATGGGTGCCGACGCCGTACTGGTCAACACCGCCATTGCGGTCGCGGACGATCCGGTGATGATGGCGCGGGCGTTTCGTCTGGCGGTGGAGGCTGGCGTGCTGGCACGCCAGTCTGGCCCCGGCGCCCGGAGCGTTGAAGCCCATGCCACCAGCCCGTTAACCGGCTTTCTGGAGGCGTTATCATGAAAACCTTTACCGATCGCTGGCACCAGCTCGACTGGGACGATATTCGCCTGCGCATCAACAGTAAAACGCCTGCGGATGTGGAGCGCGCGTTAAACGCCCGCCAGCTTACCCGCGAAGATATGATGGCCCTGCTCTCCCCCGCCGCCAGTGGCTATCTGGAGCCAATGGCGCAGCGAGCCCAGCGGCTGACCCGCCAGCGCTTTGGTAACACGGTGAGCTTTTATGTTCCGCTCTATCTCTCCAACCTCTGCGCGAACGACTGCACCTACTGCGGCTTCTCCATGAGCAACCACATCAAGCGCAAAACGCTGGATGAAAACGAAATTGCCCGGGAGTGCGCTGCGATCCGCGAGATGGGGTTTGAGCACCTGCTGCTGGTCACCGGTGAGCACCAGACCAAGGTCGGAATGGACTATTTTCGCCGCCATATCCCGGCGATTCGCCGCCAGTTCGCCTCGTTGCAGATGGAAGTACAACCGCTGTCAGAGGCAGAGTATGGCGAACTGAAAACGCTGGGGCTGGATGGCGTGCTGGTCTATCAGGAGACCTACCATGAAACGGTATACGCCCAGCACCATCTGAAAGGTAAAAAACAGGATTTCTTCTGGCGGCTGGAGACCCCGGATCGACTGGGCCGCGCCGGGATCGACAAGATCGGCCTCGGGGCGCTAACCGGGCTTTCCGACAGCTGGCGCGTCGATAACTTTATGGTGGCGGAACATCTGCTGTGGCTGCAGCAGCACTACTGGCAGAGCCGGTATTCAATCTCTTTTCCCCGGCTGCGCCCCTGCGCCGGCGGGATCCAGCCCGCGTCGATCATGGATGAACGCCAGCTGGTGCAGACTATCTGCGCGTTTCGTCTGCTGGCACCGGAGGTGGAGCTGTCGCTCTCCACCCGGGAATCCCCCGCGTTTCGCGATAGCGTCATTCCCCTGGCGATTAATAACGTCAGCGCCTTTTCAAAAACCCAGCCCGGCGGCTATGCCGATGATCATCCCGAGCTGGAGCAGTTTGCGCCGCACGACAACCGTCGCCCGGAGGCTGTCGCCGAGGCGCTCAGTCTGCAGGGATTGCAGCCGGTCTGGAAAGACTGGGACAGCTGGCTGGGACGCGCCTCGCAATCAGGCTGAAAAAAACGGTAATCCAGTGAAGTTATTACGAGGCGTCACGTAACCTCATCAACGGGCCGTTGCTGTAACGCGCCCGGATTTTTTACGCTTGTTTCGTCAGCAGAGGATGCTGACCAGGGCGGAAAGCTTCTTCCTCGTTTCGCCCTGCCTTCCCCATTCTGTAACAGTTGTAACCGGTTTCAGAATATGCAGGTTTCTTTGTGATGCTTCACACACAATCGTGGTAATGCGGTTGTCGTAACGGACAGTGCGGGATAATTATCAATAAACACATGTACATTGGGGCTGACTATGAAGAACATCGTTTTATGCTGTGCAGCGGGAATGTCCACCAGCATGCTGGTTCAACGCATGAAAGACGCCGCGCAGAAAAAAGGGGTCGACGTAACCATTAAAGCCGTACCGGTTGCTGAGTTTAAAGATGAAATCGCCGCAGCCGACATTGTGTTGCTTGGCCCGCAGGTCAAATATGAACTGAATAATCTTCATGCCCAGGCGGAACCGCTGGGTAAGAAGGTCGCGGTTATCGACATGATGGATTACGGCATGATGAAAGGTGATGCCGTACTGGAAAAAGCCCTTAAACTGCTGGAGTGAGCCATGGAAGATTTAGAAACGATTATTATGGAACTGCTGGTGAATGCCGGTGCAGCCCGTAGCTCAGCATTAACCGCGCTGCAGATGGCGCGTAAAGGTGAATTTGCCGAGGCTGAAAAAGCGATGGAAGAGTCACGGGAGTTCGTCAAACAGGCGCATTCCATCCAGACTAAATTGATTGGTCTTGATGAAGGCACCGGCAAGCTGCCGGTAAATCTGATCACCGTTCACTCGCAGGATCACCTGATGAACGCGATGGTAATTCAGGATCTGGCCGGGGATATGATCGAGCTGTATCGCCGTTTGCCGCTGGTGAACTAACACCGAACCGTAGGCCGGGTAAGCGTAGCGCCACCCGGCAACAACCGCACCAGACTGCCGTACATCAGACAAAAAAAAACCCGCCGAAGCGGGTTTTTTAATGGGCTGACTTAACGATTACTCGTTGTCAGAACCGCCCAGGCCTGCGTTCAGCAGCTCTGCCAGGCTGGCAGAGGCATCTTCAGCAGTTACCTGCGGTGCAGCAGGGATTTCGCCCGCTGCGCGACGGCGCATACGATCCTGGTGGTAGGCATAACCGGTACCAGCCGGGATCAGACGACCCACGATAACGTTCTCTTTCAGACCGCGCAGTTCGTCGCGTTTGCCCGCAACAGCTGCTTCGGTAAGCACACGAGTGGTCTCCTGGAACGATGCCGCGGAGATGAAGGACTCGGTTGCCAGTGACGCTTTGGTGATACCCAGCAGATCGCGTGCGTAGGTCGCACTGAGTTTGCCGTTCGCTTCCAGATCGCGGTTAGCAATCTTAACGCGAGAGTATTCAACCTGCTCACCTTCGAGGAAGTCGGAGCTACCGGCATTCACGATGGTGGCTTTACGCAGCATCTGACGAACGATAACTTCGATGTGCTTATCGTTGATCTTAACGCCTTGCAGACGGTAAACGTCCTGTACTTCGTTGGTGATGTAACGCGTTACCGCGTGTACGCCACGAAGACGCAGAATGTCGTGCGGTGCTTCCGGACCGTCGGAAACCACGTCACCACGTTCTACACGTTCACCTTCAAACACGTTGAGCTGACGCCATTTTGGAATCATCTCTTCGTACGGATCGCTGCCATCCAGCGGCGTGATCACCAGACGGCGCTTCCCTTTGGTCTCTTTACCGAAGGAAATAATACCGCTGATTTCAGCCAGGATTGCCGGCTCTTTCGGACGACGTGCTTCGAACAGGTCCGCAACGCGCGGCAGACCACCGGTGATATCTTTGGTACCGCTGGATTCCTGAGGAATACGCGCCAGAGCATCACCCGCGCCGATCTGAATACCGTCTTCCAGCTGGACAATCGCTTTACCTGGCAGGAAGTACTGAGCCGGCATATCGGTGCCTGGGATCAGAACGTCGTTGCCGTTAGCATCAACGATTTTCAGTGCTGGACGCAGATCTTTACCACCCGCGGTACGTTCTGCAGAGTCCAGAACCACCAGGGAAGAGAGACCGGTCAGTTCGTCGGTCTGACGAGTAATCGTCTGGCCGTCGATCATATCGGTAAAGCGAATGAAGCCCGCCACTTCGGTGATAACCGGCATGGTGTGCGGATCCCAGTTTGCTACGGTTTCGCCGCCTGCAACCTGTTCGCCGTCGCCTTTCGCCATTACCGCACCGTAAGGCACTTTATAGCTCTCTTTGGTACGACCGAATTCGTCGATCAGCTTCAGCTCGGTGTTACGGGACGTGATAACCAGTTTACCGCTGGAGTTCACAACCGACTTCGCGTTGCTGAGCTTGATGCTACCTTTGTTTTTCACCTGGATGCTGGATTCAGCAGCCGCACGAGATGCCGCACCACCGATGTGGAACGTACGCATCGTCAGCTGTGTACCCGGTTCACCGATGGACTGTGCCGCGATAACACCGATTGCTTCACCTTTGTTGATGATGTGGCCACGCGCCAGGTCACGACCATAGCAGTGCGCACATACACCAAAGTCGGTGTCACAGGATACAACGGAACGTACTTTCACGGAGTCAACAGAGTTCACTTCCAGCAGATCACACCACTGCTCGTTCAGCAGGGTGTTACGTGGAACCAGAATGTCTGCGGTGCCCGGCTTCAGAACGTCTTCCGCGGTCACACGACCCAGTACGCGATCGCGCAGCGGCTCTTTAACATCACCACCCTCGATAACCGGGGTCATGGTGATACCTTCGAGGGTGCCACAATCATCTTCGGTAACAACCAGGTCCTGCGCAACGTCTACCAGACGACGCGTCAGATAACCGGAGTTAGCTGTTTTCAGTGCGGTATCCGCCAGACCTTTACGCGCACCGTGCGTGGAGATGAAGTACTGGAGTACGTTCAGACCTTCACGGAAGTTCGCGGTGATTGGCGTTTCGATGATGGAGCCATCTGGCTTCGCCATCAGACCACGCATACCTGCCAGCTGACGAATCTGTGCTGCAGAACCACGCGCACCGGAGTCGGCCATCATGTAGATGCTGTTGAAGGAGACCTGCTGCTCTTCTTTACCTTCACGGTTGATTACCGTTTCAGTCTGCAGGTTGTCCATCATCGCTTTGGATACACGATCGTTCGCCGCTGCCCAGATATCGATAACTTTGTTATAGCGTTCGCCTGCGGTTACCAGACCAGACTGGAACTGCTCCTGGATCTCAGCAACTTCAGCTTCCGCTTCAGAGATGATCTCGTGTTTCTTCTCTGGGATGACCATGTCATCAATACCAACAGATGCACCTGAACGCGCTGCATAAGCAAAGCCGGTGTACATTGTCTGGTCAGCGAAGATAACGGTCGGCTTCAGACCCAGAATGCGGTAACAGGTGTTCAGCATTTTGGAGATCGCTTTCTTACCCAGCGCCTGGTTGACGATGGAGAAAGGCAGACCTTTCGGTACGATCATCCACAGAATGGCACGGCCAATGGTCGTGTCTTTCAGGCTGGTTTTCGCAACGAATTCGCCGTTTTCATCTTTTTCATATTCGGTGATACGCACTTTAACGCGCGCATGCAGAGAGGCCAGGCCAGCGCGATAAATACGCTCAGCTTCTTTCGGGCCAGTCAGCACCATGCCTTCGCCTTTGGCGTTAACACAGTCACGGGTCATGTAGTACAGACCCAGTACAACGTCCTGAGAAGGAACGATGATTGGTTCACCGTTCGCTGGAGACAGGATGTTGTTAGTAGACATCATCAGCGCACGCGCTTCGAGCTGGGCTTCCAGCGTCAGCGGTACGTGAACAGCCATCTGGTCACCATCGAAGTCGGCGTTATAGGCCGCACAAACCAGCGGGTGCAGCTGGATAGCTTTACCTTCGATCAGGACTGGCTCAAATGCCTGGATACCCAGACGGTGCAGGGTTGGTGCACGGTTCAGCAGTACCGGGTGTTCGCGGATCACTTCGTCCAGGATATCCCAAACGACAGCTTCTTCACGCTCAACCATTTTCTTAGCGGCTTTGATGGTGGTGGCGAGGCCACGCAGTTCCAGCTTGCCGTAGATGAACGGTTTGAACAGCTCCAGCGCCATTTTCTTCGGCAGACCGCACTGATGCAGACGCAGGTATGGACCTACGGTGATTACAGAACGACCGGAGTAGTCAACACGCTTACCGAGCAGGTTCTGACGGAAACGACCCTGCTTACCTTTGATCATGTCGGCCAAAGATTTCAGAGGACGTTTGTTAGAACCGGTGATCGCACGACCGCGACGACCGTTATCCAGCAGGGCATCTACCGCTTCCTGCAGCATACGTTTTTCGTTGCGTACGATGATATCTGGCGCAGCCAGATCCAGCAGACGTTTCAGACGGTTGTTACGGTTAATGACGCGACGATAGAGATCGTTCAGGTCAGACGTCGCGAAACGACCACCATCCAGCGGAACCAGCGGACGCAGATCTGGCGGCAGAACCGGCAGAACGGTCAGGATCATCCACTCTGGTTTGTTACCAGACTGAACGAACGCTTCCAGCAGTTTGATACGCTTGGTCAGCTTTTTACGCTTGGTTTCGGAGTTGGTTTCGTTCAGCTCTTCACGCAGCTGCTCGCACTCTTGCTCCAGATCCATGCTCTTCAGCAGGGCCTGGATCGCTTCCGCACCCATCTTCGCGTCGAATTCGTCACCGAACTCTTCCAGCGCGTCCAGATACTGCTCTTCGGTCAGGATCTGGTTACGTTCCAGATTGGTCATGCCGCCTTCGATAACCACATAGGATTCGAAGTAAAGAACACGTTCGATATCGCGCAGCGGCATATCCAGCAGCAGGCCGATACGGGACGGCAGAGATTTCAGGAACCAGATGTGGGCAGTCGGAGACGCCAGCTCGATGTGGCCCATGCGCTCACGACGCACTTTAGTCTGGGTCACTTCAACGCCGCACTTCTCACAGATCACACCACGGTGTTTCAGGCGCTTGTACTTACCGCACAGGCACTCGTAATCTTTTACTGGCCCGAAAATACGCGCACAGAAAAGGCCGTCACGCTCAGGTTTGAACGTACGGTAGTTGATGGTTTCCGGCTTTTTAACTTCACCGAAAGACCATGAACGGATCATGTCTGGCGAGGCCAGAGCAATTTTGATCGCATCAAACTCTTCGGTTTTAGTTTGCGCTTTCAGAAACTTTAATAAGTCTTTCACGGATTTGCTCCCGTCGGAGTTAGCACAATCTGGTGTCGGGAGTTATCCCGACACCAGTGACCTGTTTGAGCGAGAGTTACTCGTCTTCCAGTTCGATGTTGATACCCAGCGAACGAATCTCTTTCAACAGTACGTTGAAGGACTCTGGCATGCCCGGCTCCATCTGATGGTTGCCGTCCACGATGTTTTTATACATCTTGGTACGACCGTTCACGTCATCAGACTTAACGGTGAGCATTTCCTGCAGGGTGTATGCTGCGCCATATGCTTCAAGCGCCCACACTTCCATCTCCCCGAAGCGCTGACCACCGAACTGCGCCTTACCACCCAGCGGCTGCTGAGTAACCAGGCTGTAAGAACCGGTAGAACGCGCGTGCATCTTGTCATCAACCAGGTGGTTCAGTTTCAGCATGTACATGTAGCCAACGGTTACCTGGCGCTCGAACTGCTCACCGGTACGACCGTCGAACAGAGTGATCTGGCCAGAACTTGGCAGGCCACCCAGCTGTAACAGTTCCTTGATTTCAGACTCTTTCGCACCATCGAAGACAGGCGTTGCGATTGGCATACCCTTACGCAGGTTTTCAGCCAGACGCATCACTTCTTCATCGCTGAAGGTGTTCAGGTCGACTTTCTGGCAAACGTCGGTACCCAGATCGTACGCACGCTGGATGAATTCGCGCAGTTTCGCGACTTCCTGCTGCTGTTTCAGCATGGCGTTAATCTTGTCGCCGATACCTTTCGCAGCCATACCCAGGTGGGTTTCAAGGATCTGACCGATGTTCATACGAGACGGTACGCCCAGTGGGTTCAGTACGATGTCTACCGGCGTGCCGTTTTCATCGTAAGGCATATCTTCGATCGGGTTGATCTTAGAGATAACACCCTTGTTACCGTGACGACCCGCCATCTTATCACCAGGCTGGATCTGACGTTTAACGGCCAGATAAACCTTAACAATCTTCAGCACGCCCGGTGCCAGATCGTCGCCCTGAGTGATTTTGCGGCGTTTCGCTTCGAGTTTCTTCTCGAACTCGTGTTTCAGTTCGTCATACTGCTCAGCCAGCTGTTCCAGCTGATTTTGTTTCTCTTCGTCGGCCAGGCCCAGTTCCAGCCAGCGGTCACGCGGCAGCTTGTCGAGCTTCTCAGCTTCAACACCACCGGAAACCAGCACCGCGTAGATACGACCAAACAGACCAGCTTCAAGGATCTGTAGCTCTTCAGACAGGTCTTTCTTAGCCTGCTTCAGCTGCATCTCTTCGATTTCCAGCGCACGTTTGTCTTTTTCTACGCCATCGCGAGTAAAGACCTGTACGTCGATAACCGTACCGGAAACACCGTTCGGTACGCGCAGAGAAGAGTCTTTAACGTCAGACGCTTTCTCACCGAAGATCGCGCGCAGCAGTTTCTCTTCTGGCGTCAGCTGGGTTTCACCTTTCGGCGTTACCTTACCAACCAGAATGTCGCCGCCGGTCACTTCCGCACCGATGTAAACGATACCGGATTCATCCAGTTTGGAGAGCGCAGCTTCACCCACGTTAGGGATGTCAGCGGTGATCTCTTCTGGCCCCAGCTTGGTGTCACGGGAGACACAGGCCAGTTCCTGGATGTGAATAGTGGTGAAACGATCTTCCTGAACCACACGCTCGGAGACGAGGATGGAGTCTTCGAAGTTGTAACCGTTCCACGGCATGAACGCTACGCGCATGTTCTGACCGAGCGCCAGTTCACCGAGGTCGGTGGACGGACCGTCTGCCAGCACGTCGCCGCGCTCAACTGGCTCACCCAGAGATACGCAAGGCATCTGGTTGATACAGGTGTTCTGGTTAGAACGGGTGTATTTGGTCAGGTTGTAGATGTCGATACCCGCTTCGCCTGGGTACATCTCGTCTTCGTTAACTTTGATAACGATACGGGATGCATCCACGTACTGAACGGTACCGCCACGTTTAGCAACTGCAGTTACACCGGAGTCAACGGCAACAGCACGTTCCATACCGGTACCAACCAGCGGCTTATCAGCGCGCAGAGTCGGAACCGCCTGACGTTGCATGTTCGCACCCATCAATGCACGGTTGGCGTCATCGTGTTCCAGGAACGGGATCAGGGACGCACCGACGGAAACCACCTGCTGGGTGGAAACGTCCATGTAGTCAACCTGGTCGTTGCTGAACAAGCTGGATTCACCTTTGCTACGGCAGGTAACGAGGTCATCAACAAAGCGACCTTCTTCGTCCAGGTTGGTGTTCGCCTGGGCGATAACGTAGTTACCTTCTTCGATAGCAGACAGGTAGTGAATTTCGTCGGTTACAACACCGTCAGTCACTTTACGGTACGGGGTCTCGAGGAAACCGTATTCGTTCGTCTGTGCGTACACGGACAGGGAGTTGATCAGACCGATGTTTGGACCTTCAGGCGTTTCGATTGGACATACGCGACCGTAGTGGGTCGGGTGTACGTCTCGAACTTCGAAGCCTGCGCGCTCACGGGTCAGACCGCCTGGGCCGAGTGCAGAGATACGACGCTTGTGCGTGATCTCAGACAGCGGGTTGTTCTGGTCCATAAACTGAGACAGCTGGCTGGAACCAAAGAACTCTTTCACTGCTGCGGAGATCGGCTTGGCGTTGATCATATCCTGAGGCATCAGGGTATCCAGATCGCCCAGAGACAGACGCTCTTTCACCGCACGCTCTACACGTACCAGGCCAACGCGGAACTGGTTTTCCGCCATTTCGCCTACGGAACGGATACGACGGTTGCCGAGGTGGTCGATATCGTCCACTTCGCCTTTACCGTTACGGATATCGATGAGCTTCTTCATCACTTCGATGATGTCTTCTTTGCTCAGGATACCGGAACCTTCGATCGTGTCACGCAGCAGAGAACGGTTGAACTTCATACGACCAACCGCGGAGAGATCGTAGCGGTCTTCGGAGAAGAACAGGTTCTCGAACAGGCTTTCAGCCGCTTCGCGAGTTGGTGGCTCACCAGGGCGCATCATGCGGTAGATTTCTACCAGCGCGCTCAGACGATCGGTGGTTGGGTCGACACGTACGGTTTCGGACATGTACGGACCGTGGTCCAGATCGTTGGTGAACAGCGTTTCGATACGCTTGTGACCAGACTGGCTCAGCTTAGCCAGCAGATCCAGGCTCAGCTCCATGTTCGCTGGGCAGATCAGCTCGCCAGTAGATGCATCAACGTAGTCTTTTGCTGCAACTTTGCCAGCAATGTACTCAACCGGAACTTCGATGTGTTTGATTTCATCTTTTTCCAGCTGACGGATGTGGCGCGCAGTAATACGGCGGCCTTTTTCCACATACACTTTGCCGTTGGCTTCGATGTCGAACGACGCGGTATCACCACGCAGACGCTCTGGCACCAGTTCCATTTGCAGCTTGTTGTCGCGAATTTCAAAGACAACTTTCTCAAAGAACAGATCAAGAATCTGCTCAGTGGTGTAGTTCAGCGCACGCAGAATGATGGTCGCAGGCAGTTTACGACGACGGTCGATACGGACAAACAGGTTGTCTTTCGGATCGAACTCGAAGTCCAGCCAGGAACCACGGTAAGGAATGATACGCGCGTTATACAGTACTTTACCGGAAGAGTGCGTTTTACCTTTATCGCTGTCGAAGAAGACGCCCGGGCTACGGTGCAGCTGGGAAACGATAACACGCTCAGTACCGTTGATAACGAAAGTACCGTTGTCGGTCATGAGCGGAATTTCGCCCATGTAGACTTCTTGTTCTTTGATGTCTTTAACGGTGCCTTCCGGCGCTTCGCGCTCGTAGATCACCAGACGCAGTTTAACGCGCAGCGGTGCCGAGTAGGTCACGCCACGGATTTGACATTCCTGAACGTCAAATACCGGTTCGCCAAGGCGGTAGCTGACGTATTGCAGCTCGGAGTTACCGCTGTAGCTCTTAATCGGGAATACGGAACGGAAGGCTGCTTCCAGGCCGTACTGCCCTTCAGGATCTTGCTCGATAAACTTCTGGAACGAGTCAAGCTGGATAGAAAGGAGATATGGAATGTCCAGAACTTGTGGACGTTTACCAAAATCCTTACGAATACGTTTTTTCTCGGTATAGGAGTAAACCATAGGGTTCCTCAGCTCGCTGACAAGTCGACCCATCTGTCCATTGGCGGACAGTTTGTGCAACACCATTTTGTTGATCGGAAAATCGAACACTTTCCGCAATGCCTGTTGCTATCACGCTTAAACCATTTCATTGCGATTTACCCAGAGCGAGCACCCTGTCGCAGTATATTAAGTCGTCGATAGAAACAAGCATTGTCAGGACAACCAGCAGTCAAACAGTGTGAAACGCTACTGGCGCCTTACAGCGCAAAAAGGCTGGTGACCAAAAAGTCACCAGCCATCAGCCTAATTTCTCAGGCTGCAACCGGAAGGGTTGGCTTATTTAACTTCAACTTCAGCGCCAGCTTCTTCCAGAGATTTTTTCAGTGCTTCTGCGTCGTCTTTGCTCACGCCTTCTTTCAGCGCAGCTGGAGCAGATTCTACCAGGTCTTTAGCTTCTTTCAGACCCAGGCCAGTTGCAGCACGTACTGCTTTGATTACAGCAACTTTGTTCGCGCCAGCAGCTTTCAGAACTACGTCGAATTCAGTTTTTTCTTCAGCAGCTTCAACCGGGCCAGCAGCTACAGCTACAGCAGCAGCAGCGGAAACACCGAATTTTTCTTCCATTGCAGAGATCAGTTCTACAACGTCCATTACGGACATAGCGGATACTGCTTCAATGATTTGATCTTTAGTGATAGACATTTAAATTGTTCCTGAAAATCAGAATAAGTTTATACGTAAGCGAATACTTGATAAAGAGGGCTGCTATTAAGCAGCTTCTTTCGCATCGCGAACAGCAGCCAGAGTGCGAACCAGTTTGCCAGCCGAAGCTTCTTTCATGGTTGCCATCAGGCGTGCAATTGCTTCTTCGTAGGTCGGCAGGGTTGCCAGGCGATCGATTTGCGATGCCGGGATCAACTCACCTTCAAAGGCTGCAGCTTTAACCTCGAATTTTGCATTCGCTTTCGCGAACTCTTTGAACAGACGAGCAGCAGCGCCCGGGTGTTCCATAGAGTATGCAATCAAGGTTGGACCAACAAACGTGTCTTTCAGGCACTCGAAAGGAGTACCTTCAACTACGCGGCGCAGCAGGGTGTTACGAACAACACGCATGTAAACGCCAGCTTCACGACCTGCTTTACGCAGTTCAGTCATTTTATCTACAGTAACGCCACGGGAATCCGCAACTACTGCAGACAGCGCGCCTTTGGCTACTTCGCTGACTTCAGCAACAATCGCTTGTTTGTCTTGAAGATTTAAAGCCATTAGCTTTGCTCCTGGATGTTTGCCAGGGCTCATGCCCTGGAACTCACTTCACTCTTCCCAACGGGAAGAGCGTCTAAATACGGTGAGCAGAAACAAGCCAGAGTATCAAAAAATAATCTTAGCGTTCTGTCACCGTCTACGCAGGGGATTAAGCCTCTTGCGAGACACCTGCGGTCTTCGACGGAGGCCTGGATAGGCCAGGCTCCAACGAACAATTCGGTTACCCGCTAACCTGAGTTAGCAAACGTGGGCGAAGATTGTAGACAAATTCGCCGCCCACGTAAAGGTATTAGTTTGCAGCAGCGCTCAGGCCAGCCTGGTCAACTGCAACACCTGCACCCATGGTGGTGGAGATGCTAACTTTCTTGATGTACACGCCTTTCGCCTGAGTTGGTTTTGCTTTTTTCAGCGCAACCAGCAGAGCTTCCAGGTTTTCTTTCAGTTTGTCAGCGTCAAAGTCCACTTTACCGATGGTGGTGTGGATGATGCCGTTTTTGTCGTTACGATAACGAACCTGACCTGCTTTAGCGTTCTTAACCGCTTCAGCAACGTTAGGGGTTACAGTACCCACTTTCGGGTTTGGCATCAGGCCGCGTGGACCCAGAACCTGGCCCAGCTGGCCAACAACGCGCATTGCATCTGGAGATGCGATAACAACGTCAAAGTTCATTTCGCCTTTCTTGATCTGGTCAGCCAGATCTTCCATACCTACCAGCTCAGCGCCTGCAGCTTTAGCAGCTTCAGCGTTTGCGCCCTGGGCAAATACGGCTACGCGAACGGAACGGCCAGTACCGTGTGGCAGTACAGTTGCACCACGTACGTTCTGATCAGATTTACGAGCGTCGATACCGAGGTTTACAGCAACGTCAACGCTTTCAACGAACTTAGCGGTAGCCAGTTCTTTCAGCAGAGCGATAGCTTCGTTGATTTCGTACTGTTTGGTCGCATCAACTTTGTCACGGATCACGGACATGCGCTTGGTCAGTTTAGCCATTTCTTAGTCCTCCACTACCAGGCCCATGGAACGTGCAGTACCTTCGATGGAGCGAGTCATCGCTTCAATGTCGGAACCAGTCATGTCGGCAGCTTTGGTCTGCGCGATTTCCTGCAGCTGAGCGCGGGAAATTTT
Organism: Leclercia sp. M50; assembly: GCF_037150775.1. Classification (NCBI taxonomy): domain Bacteria; kingdom Pseudomonadati; phylum Pseudomonadota; class Gammaproteobacteria; order Enterobacterales; family Enterobacteriaceae; genus Leclercia; species Leclercia sp. M50. The sequence continues at coordinate 1,747 of NZ_JBBCPK010000062.1, read as the reverse complement.
ACCTACTTTGTCTTTGTTCGGCTTGCCGGAACCAGACTTGATACCAGCCGCTTTTTTCAGCAGAACTGCTGCCGGCGGGGTCTTGGTAACGAAAGTGAAAGAACGGTCAGCGTAAACAGTGATTACGACTGGGATTGGCAGACCTTTTTCCAGGGATTCGGTTTTTGCGTTGAACGCTTTACAGAATTCCATGATGTTCACACCCTGCTGACCCAGAGCTGGACCAACTGGTGGACTTGGGTTCGCCATACCAGCTGCAACCTGCAGCTTGACGTAGGCTTGTACTTTCTTAGCCATTCTAAAATCCTCTGATTGGGTTATAGCGCCTCAAGGAGGCTCCCCGTGATAAAATTCGTTTTACGGATTGCATCCATAAAAACAAAAGGCGCGAAATTGTATTCCAATCTCGCGCCCTGTGCAACGTTTAAATCGTCGCTTTTTTGATCGCTGCTTAGGCTTTTTCTACCTGAGCGAAGTCCAGCTCTACCGGGGTCGCACGACCGAAGATAGAAACAGAAACTTTCAGGCGGGACTTCTCGTAGTCCACTTCTTCAACCACACCGTTAAAGTCAGCAAACGGACCGTCATTAACACGTACCATTTCACCCGGTTCAAACAGCGTTTTCGGACGCGGCTTATCACCCACCTGCTGCAGGCGGTTCATAATCGCATCAACTTCTTTATCGCTGATTGGCGCCGGACGGTCAGACGTGCCGCCGATAAAGCCCATTACGCGCGGTACGCTGCGCACTAAGTGCCAGCTTGCGTCGTTCATCACCATCTGAACAAGCACGTAACCCGGGAAGAATTTGCGCTCGCTTTTGCGACGCTGGCCGCCACGGATCTCGACCACTTCTTCGGTCGGAACCATAACTTCACCAAACAACTCTTCCATGTTGTGTAATTTGATATGCTCACGCAGCGACGTTGCTACGCGGCCTTCAAAACCGGAAAACGCCTGAACGACGTACCAGCGCTTTTTAGGGGCTTCAGACATCTCAGAACCTCAGGCCAGTGATAAAGGATACCAGGCGAACCAGAATACCATCCAGTCCCCACAGGATCAGTGACATTACAGCGGTAACCGCAGCTACAATCAGCGTGGTGTGCAATGTTTCCTGGCGAGTCGGCCAAATGACCTTACGGACTTCCGTTCTCGCTTCGCGGGCAAAAGCGACGGTCGCTTTACCTTTGGTCGTCAACAGCGCGACACCACCCGCTGCAGCAATCAGAATTACCACTGCCAGCGCGCGTAGCGGCAGCATCATGTCACGATAAAGGTAGTTGCCCACGATTGCTACGATCAACAATACGGCTACTACTACCCATTTCATCGCTTCCAGGCCGCGCCCGCTCCCTTGAGCTTCGGTATTCGCACTCATAAACCAACCTGTCAGAAGTATTCTACAAACATTTTCACCCCGCGAGCGCGAGGCGAACCAAATCGAAATGCTAATTCGCTTTTCGGATTATACGCTCTCTGCAGAGCCTGTCTCAGCAATGATTATGACAAAAATAATCACTGATGAGCCAGGTTCTGATGTGAAAGCGTGCAAAAAGGGCATCAAATGATGCCCTTTTCATGCGCATTGCGTCAAATGTTATCAGCAATTAGCCGAGAACTTTAGCAACCACGCCCGCGCCAACGGTACGGCCGCCTTCGCGGATTGCGAAACGCAGACCATCGTCCATTGCGATTGGGTGGATCAGGGTAACAACCATTTTGATGTTGTCGCCTGGCATTACC
>NZ_JBBCPK010000061.1:0-28667 GCF_037150775.1 Leclercia sp. M50 | reverse complement strand
AGCTCAGCATCCACCGCGTCCAGTAATTCACTGCTGGTGGGGCTATTTTCATCGCCCATCGCGCCGTCCGGCATCGGGTCCAGCACGAAGGACAAAATGATATAGGCCACCAGGGTAATAAACGCCAGACCAAAGAAAATGGAGAGTACCGTTACCACACGCACCAGCTTCACCGGCACGTCGAGGTAGTGCGCCAGTCCGGCGCAGACGCCGCGCACCATCCCCTTCTGGGGGATACGCCACAATTTTTTATTCAGGTTCAGTGCCATTAGCGATCCCTCCAGTTCGGATGTTCTGCGTCCAGGATCGCCTCCAGCGCCTGAATACGTTCGCGCATTTTATTTGCATCCTGAGTTAATTGCGCCAGGCGCTGCTGTTCGCTTTGCGACAGCTCTCCCCTTGCAGAACGGTTACTGTAGTGCAGCCACAACCAGATCGGCAGAACAAACAGCACGAAAATGGTCAGCGGAATGGCAAGAAAAAGCGCGCTCATGTCTACTCCTTGTGTGATGAGTGGCGGCGCCGGCGGGCGCCGCAGTTTTTATTATTGATTGTCTTGTTTCATTTTGGCCTTCAGCGCGGCCAGTTGCTCGCTGATTTCATCATCCGCTTTCAGATCGGCAAACTGCTGATCCAGCGTTTTCTGTTTGCCAAAGCTGTGGCTTTCCGCTTCCGCTTCCATCTGATCGATACGACGCTCAAACGACTCGAAACGGGCCATGGCTTCGTCAATCTTGCCGCTGTCGAGCTGACGGCGCACGTCACGGGACGAGCTTGCCGCCTGGTGACGCAGCGTCAGGGCCTGCTGGCGGGCGCGGGTTTCGCTCAGCTTGTTCTCCAGCTCCGCAATCTCTTTTTTCATGCGGGCAAGGGTTTCATCCACCAGCGTCACCTCCTGATCAAGGGTGGCGACAATATCGGTCAGCTTCTGCTTTTCAATCAGCGCAGAGCGGGCCAGGTCCTCTTTATCTTTGCGCAGCGCCAGTTCCGCTTTTTCCTGCCATTCGGCCTGCTGGGCGGTCGCCTGTTCAATACGGCGGGAAAGCTGCTTTTTCTCAGCCAGCGCGCGGGCGGAGTTAGAGCGCACTTCCACCAGCGTGTCTTCCATCTCCTGAATCATCAGACGAACCAGCTTCTGCGGATCCTCTGCTTTCTCCAGCAGTGAGTTGATGTTGGCGTTCACGATGTCGGCAAAACGAGAAAAAATACCCATAATTGAATCCTCATATTTTCTGTTATCGGGCTGAGCCCTGCTGCATAGTTAATACAATTCCCGTGCCACTTTTATATCTTATTGATTTTAGACGATGTGATTGCTTTTTCGCCCGCTACGCCCTACTCTCACTTAGTGAATTACACCAATAAGTGGTCAATTACGTCATGGTTGAATTTAAAGACACGTTACTCGGGGAAGCCAACAGTTTTCTCGAAGTGCTGGAGCAGGTATCCAGGCTGGCACCGCTGAATAAACCGGTGCTGATTATCGGCGAGCGCGGCACCGGCAAGGAGCTGATTGCCAACCGGCTACACTACCTCTCCGGGCGCTGGGATGGACCGTTTATCTCTCTGAACTGCGCCGCGCTGAACGAGAACCTGCTGGATACGGAACTGTTTGGTCACGAGGCGGGCGCCTTTACCGGGGCGCAGCGTCGCCATCCCGGTCGCTTCGAGCGCGCCGATGGCGGCACGTTGTTTCTTGATGAGCTGGCGACCGCGCCGATGCTGGTGCAGGAAAAATTGCTGCGCGTCATTGAGTATGGCGAGCTGGAGCGCGTGGGCGGTAGCCAGCCTTTACAGGTCAACGTGCGGCTGGTGTGCGCCACTAACGCCAATCTGCCGGAGATGGTCGAGCAGGAGAAGTTTCGCGCCGACCTGCTGGATCGGCTGGCCTTTGATGTCGTCAATCTGCCGCCGCTGCGCGAGCGACGCAGCGATATCATGCTGCTGGCGGAGCAGTTTGCTATTCAGATGTGTCGCGAGCTTGGGCTGCCGCTGTTTCCCGGTTTTAGTCAGCACGCCCGTGAAACGCTGCTGGACTACCGCTGGCCGGGCAATATCCGCGAACTGAAGAATGTGGTGGAGCGCTCCGTCTACCGCCACGGTAGCAGCGAGACCGAGCTGGATGAGATTGTGATCGATCCCTTTCAGCGTCCCGCACAGCCCTCTGTCAGCAAACCGCTTACCACGGGTACACCTACCCTGCCCCTCGATTTGCGTCTGTTCCAGCTGGAGCAGGAGAAGCAGTTGCTGGAGCAGAGCCTGCGCGAGGCACAATTTAATCAGAAACGCGCGGCTGAACTGCTGGGGCTGACCTACCATCAGTTAAGGGCATTGCTCAAAAAGCATCAGATGCGATGACATAATCAGCACTTACCCGCAGACATTTTTACGAAGCAGGTGTAAGTGCGATACACTTTGCAGATCGTCTCTAAAAACCTTAAAAATTATGCGACTGGTTTTCTCGTCCCTGATTGCGCTCGGTCTGTTAAGCAGCCAGGCGTTTGCCGCGCCTGAGCTGGCGGATCGCGCGGATATTCGCGACAGCGGCTTTGTCTACTGCGTAAGTGGGCAGGTCAACACCTTCAACCCGCAAAAGGCGAGCAGCGGCCTGATCGTCGATACCCTCGCCGCCCAGATCTATGACCGCCTGCTGGATGTGGATCCCTATACCTATCGCCTGGTGCCTGAACTGGCCGAGAGCTGGCAAGTGCTGGACAACGGGGCCACATACCGTTTTCGCCTGCGCGACGACGTCAGCTTCCAGACCACGCCGTGGTTTAAGCCTACCCGTAAACTCAATGCGGATGACGTGGTCTTTACCTTCCAGCGCATTTTTAACCGCAACCATCCGTGGCACTACATCAACGGCGGTAATTTCCCCTACTTCGACAGTTTACAGTTTGCCGATACGGTGAAGTCCGTCCGCAAGCTGGATAACCGCACGGTGGAGTTCACCCTGGCGCGGCCAGATGCCTCCTTCCTGTGGCATCTGGCGACGCACTATGCCTCGGTGATGTCCGCGGAATATGCCACTCAGCTCACCCTGAAGGACAAAATGGAGTTGATGGATCGCCAGCCCGTAGGAACCGGACCGTTCCAGGTTGAAGAGTATCGGGCGGGGCAGTACGTGCGCCTGCAACGCCATGAGAAATTCTGGCGCGGCACGCCGCTTATGCCGCAGGTTGTGGTCGATTTAGGCTCCGGCGGTACCGGGCGGCTGTCGAAACTGCTCACCGGCGAATGCGATGTCCTGGCCTGGCCCGCTGCCAGCCAGCTGACTATCCTGCGCGACGACCCGCGTCTGCGCCTGACCCTGCGCCCGGGCATGAATATCGCTTATCTGGCCTTTAACACCAACAAACCGCCGCTGGACAACCCGGCGGTACGCCATGCCCTGGCGCTGGCGATCAATAATCAGCGCTTGATGCAGTCCATTTATTACGGTACCGCAGAAACTGCCGCCTCAATCTTGCCCCGCGCCTCGTGGGCCTACGATAGCGAGGCTAAAATTACCGAATACAACCCGGAAAAATCACGCGAACAGCTCAAAGCGCTGGGGGCAGAAAACCTCACCCTGCAATTGTGGGTGCCTACCAGCTCCCAGGCCTGGAACCCCAGCCCGCTAAAAACCGCGGAGCTGCTCCAGGCTGACCTGGCCCAGGTGGGGGTTAATGTGGTGATTGTTCCGGTAGAAGGCCGTTTTCAGGAGGCGCGCCTGATGGACATGAACCACGACCTCACCCTGTCAGGCTGGGCGACAGACAGTAACGACCCGGACAGTTTCTTCCGTCCGCTCCTGAGCTGCGCGGCCATTGATTCGCAGACCAACTATGCCCACTGGTGCAACCGCGAGTTTGACAGCATTCTGCGCAAGGCGCTGTCGACCCAGCAGCTGGCGGCACGTATCGATGCCTATGATGAAGCGCAGATTATTCTGGCCAAAGAGTTGCCGGTACTGCCGCTGGCCTCATCCCTGCGTCTGCAGGCGTACCGTTACGATATCAAAGGCCTGGTGCTCAGTCCGTTTGGAAATGCGTCGTTTGCGGGCGTCTCCCGCGAGAAACAAGAAGAGGTGAAAAAACCGTGATTATTTTTACCTTACGTCGGTTGCTGTTGCTGCTCATCACCCTCTTCTTTCTCACCTTAGTGGGTTTTAGCCTGAGCTATTTTACCCCGCACGCGCCGCTACAGGGTGCTTCACTGTGGAATGCGTGGTGGTTCTGGTTTGAAGGCGTGCTGCACTGGGACTTTGGCGTCTCCAGCATTAACGGCCAGCCCATCTCCGAGCAACTGAAAGAGGTCTTCCCCGCCACCATGGAGCTCTGCATCCTGGCGTTCGGTTTTGCGCTGATTGTCGGGATCCCGGTCGGGATGCTCGCCGGGATCACCCGCAATAAATGGCAGGACAAGCTGATCAGCGCGATCGCCCTGCTCGGGTTTTCGGTTCCCGTCTTCTGGCTGGCGCTGCTGCTGACGCTCTTTTTCTCGCTGACGCTCGGCTGGCTGCCGGTTTCCGGACGTTTTGACCTGCTTTATGCGGTAAAAACTGTCACCGGATTCGCCATTATTGACGCCTGGCTCTCAGATTCGGTCTGGCGGCATGAGATGATCATCAGCGCCGTGCGCCACATGGTGTTGCCGGTGCTGGCCCTGGCCGTGGCGCCAACCACGGAGGTGATTCGCCTGATGCGCATCAGCACCAGCGAGGTGTTTGACCAGAACTATGTTAAAGCGGCCGCCACACGCGGATTGTCACGGCTGACGATTTTACGTCGCCATGTGCTGCATAATGCGCTGCCGCCGGTGATCCCCCGTCTCGGGCTGCAGTTCTCAACCATGCTGACGCTGGCCATGATCACCGAAATGGTCTTTAGCTGGCCAGGCCTCGGGCGCTGGCTGATTAACGCCATTCGCCAGCAGGATTATGCCGCTATCTCTGCCGGCGTGATGGTGATTGGCGCGCTGGTGATTATTGTGAACGTGTTATCTGATATTTTGGGCGCTATGGCTAACCCACTGAAACATAAGGAATGGTATGCCTTACGATAGCGTATACAGTGAAAAGCGCACGCCCGGTGCGTTACGCACCGTGTGGCGAAATTTCTACGGCGACGCCATGGCGATGATCGGCCTGTACGGCTGCGGCGGCCTGGTGCTGCTGTGCATCCTGGGCTCGTGGTTTGCGCCGTATGGCATCGATCAGCAGTTCCTCGGCTATCAGCTGTTACCGCCATCCTGGTCCCGCTACGGTGAAGTCTCCTTCTTCCTGGGCACCGACGACCTCGGGCGCGATGTGTTAAGCCGTCTGTTGAGCGGCGCCGCGCCGACGGTGGGCGGCGCCTTTGTGGTCACCCTGGCCGCCACGCTGTGCGGCCTGGTACTGGGTATTGTCGCCGGGGCTACTCACGGCCTGCGCTCGGCGGTGATGAACCATATTCTCGATACGCTGCTGTCGATCCCGTCGCTGCTGCTGGCGATCATCGTGGTGGCCTTCGCCGGACCGCATCTGACGCACGCCATGTTCGCTGTCTGGCTGGCGCTACTGCCGCGCATGGTACGTTCGGTCTACAGCCTGGTGCATGATGAGCTGGAAAAAGAGTATGTGGTGGCCGCCCGTCTCGATGGCGCCACCACCATGAATATTCTGTGGTTTGCGGTGCTGCCCAATATCGCCTCGGGCATGGTTACGGAAATTACCCGTGCCCTGTCGATGGCGATCCTGGATATCGCCGCGCTCGGTTTTCTCGATCTGGGCGCGCAATTGCCCTCCCCGGAATGGGGCGCGATGCTGGGCGACGCGCTGGAACTGATCTATGTGGCCCCCTGGACGGTGATGCTGCCGGGTGCTGCAATTATGGTTAGCGTATTACTGGTGAACCTGCTTGGCGACGGGATCCGTCGCGCCATTGTGGCGGGGGTGGAATAATGCCGTTACTGGATATTCGCAATCTGACGATTGAGATTAAAACCGGCGAAGGCTGGGTCAAAGCGGTCGATCGCGTCAGTATTACCCTGAGCGAAGGCGAAATTCGCGGGCTGGTGGGGGAATCGGGCTCAGGCAAAAGCCTGATTGCTAAAGCGATTTGCGGCGTGGCGAAGGATAACTGGCGCGTCACCGCTGACCGTATGCGCTTTGATGATATCGACCTGCTGCGCCTCTCCGTCCGCGAACGACGCAAGCTGGTGGGCCACAACGTGTCGATGATCTTTCAGGAGCCGCAATCCTGTCTCGATCCGTCGGAGCGGGTGGGCAAACAGCTGATGCAGAACATTCCCGCCTGGACCTATAAAGGCCGCTGGTGGCAACGTTTTGGCTGGCGTAAACGCCGGGCTATCGAGCTATTGCACCGGGTGGGGATCAAAGATCACAAAGACGCCATGCGCAGCTTCCCCTATGAGTTGACGGACGGTGAGTGTCAGAAAGTGATGATTGCCATCGCGCTGGCTAACCAGCCGCGCCTGCTGATCGCGGACGAACCGACCAACGCGATGGAGCCGACCACCCAGGCGCAAATCTTCCGCCTGCTGACCCGGCTTAATCAGAACAACAACACCACTATTTTGCTGATCAGCCATGACCTGCAGATGCTGAGTAAATGGGCAGATAAGATTGATGTGATGTACTGCGGCCAGACCGTGGAGACCGCCGGCAGCGAGGATCTGATCACCACGCCGCATCATCCGTATACCCAGGCGCTGATCCGTGCGATACCGGATTTTGGCAGCCCCATGCCGCATAAAAGTCGCCTGAATACCCTGCCGGGGGCTATCCCGCTGCTGGAGCACCTGCCCATTGGCTGTCGCCTGGGTCCGCGCTGTCCCTATGCCCAGCGTAAGTGCATTGAAACGCCGCGCCTGGCTGGGCCGAAGAACCACCTGTTTGCCTGCCATTTTCCGCTGAACATGGAGAAAGAGTGACATGGTCGAAACCCTGCTGGAAGTGCGCAACCTGAGTAAGACCTTTCGCTACCGTACCGGCTTATTCCGCCGACAGACCGTTGAAGCGGTAAAACCGCTGAGCTTTACCCTGCGTGAAAAGCAGACCCTGGCGATCATCGGTGAGAACGGTTCAGGGAAATCGACGCTGGCGAAGATGCTGGCCGGGATGATTGAACCCTCGGACGGTGAGGTCCTGATTGACGACCATCTGCTGAAATTTGGCGATTACTCGTTCCGCAGCCAGCGGATCAGGATGATTTTTCAGGATCCCTCCACCTCGCTGAACCCGCGCCAGCGTATCTCACAGATCCTCGATTTTCCGCTACGGCTCAATACCGATCTGGAACCTGAAGCGCGACGTAAGCAGATCATCGATACCCTGCGCATGGTCGGACTGCTGCCGGATCACGTCAGCTATTATCCGCACATGCTGGCGCCGGGGCAGAAGCAGCGTCTGGGTCTTGCCCGCGCGCTGATCCTGCGCCCGAAAGTGATCATCGCTGACGAAGCGCTGGCCTCGCTGGATATGTCGATGCGTTCACAACTTATCAACCTGATGCTGGAGTTGCAGGAGAAACAGGGTATCTCGTATATCTACGTCACCCAGCATCTGGGGATGATGAAGCACATCAGCGATCAGGTGCTGGTGATGCACGAAGGCTCAGTGGTGGAGCGCGGCAGCACCGCGTCGGTGCTGGCCGCCCCACTTCACGATCTGACCAAACGTTTAATTGCCGGGCATTTCGGCGAAGCCTTAACCGCCGATGCCTGGCGAAAAGATCGCTGACCTGCCCCGTATGGAGTGGTCGGATTAACACTGTACGCGACACATGCTATTATCGCCGCGTTTTAACGACGGTTGTCCAAAAATGACAGCCGCCACAACAATGAATATAAGGATTAAGAGCTATGGGTTTTCTTTCCGGTAAGCGCATTCTGGTCACTGGCCTTGCCAGCAAACTGTCCATCGCATACGGTATCGCACAGGCGATGCATCGCGAAGGTGCTGAGCTGGCATTCACCTACCAGAACGACAAGCTGAAAGGCCGCGTAGAGGAGTTCGCCGCGCAGCTGGGTTCCAGCATTGTTCTGGAATGCGACGTTGCTAAAGATGAAAGCATCGATGGCATGTTCGCCGAGCTGGCAAAAACCTGGCCGAAATTTGACGGTTTCGTTCACTCCATCGGTTTTGCACCAGGCGACCAGCTCGACGGCGACTATGTAAACGCGGTCACCCGTGAAGGCTTCAAAATCGCACACGACATCAGCTCCTACAGCTTTGTGGCGATGGCGAAATCCTGCCGCTCCATGCTTAACCCGGGTGCAGCTCTGCTGACCCTGTCCTATTTGGGCGCTGAGCGCGCTATCCCGAACTACAACGTAATGGGTCTGGCAAAAGCCTCTCTGGAAGCCAACGTGCGCTACATGGCGAACGCAATGGGTCCGGAAGGCGTGCGCGTAAACGGCATCTCTGCCGGTCCAATCCGTACTCTGGCGGCTTCCGGCATCAAAGACTTCCGTAAAATGCTGGCGCATTGCGAAGCGGTTACCCCAATCCGTCGCACCGTGACCATCGAAGATGTGGGTAACTCTGCAGCCTTCCTCTGCTCTGACCTCTCTGCTGGCATCTCCGGCGAAGTGGTTCACGTTGACGGCGGTTTCAGCATCGCTGCAATGAACGAGCTGGAACTCAAATAAGTTCATTACCTTCCCGCTCCGGCGGGAAGGTATCCCCACCGTTTCGCCCGCTTTCCCCGCGTTATTCCGTTCCGCTATTTGTTATCACTTAACAATATTTTTCCGCTTATCCGCCTTCCGCCAGGATATTGATCGCCATTTTGAGATCAAGGAACGCACATGGAACAACGCCGTATTTCTGGCAAAGGCCACTGGTATCATGAGACCCAGTCCAGTAGCAGCCCGACGGAAGTCCTGCCTTTGGTTCCTGAAGCCGCGCATGTCGCCGATCGCTTTTTGCTGAACATCGCGCTACCGGCAACGCTGCTGGCAGCCTGTGAACGCTGGTTAACCCCGGCCCGGGCGCTATGCGACCTTTTTTTCCCGCGCACCGTCACCGTTACCCGGCTGCGCACGCTGAGCGCCTACGATCGTTTCAGCACTGCTCTGACCGTCGCCCAGGTGTGCGGCGTGCAGCGTCTGTGTAATCACTACGCCGCCCTTCTCGCCCCGCTCCCCGGTCCCGACTCCTCCCGTGAAAGCAATCGCCGTCTCGCCCAGATCACCCAGTATGCCCGCCAGCTTGCCAGCTCGCCGGATGTGATCGACAGCAAAGCGCAGCAGGGGCTCGATGAGGTGGGCCTGACGGTGTATGACATCGTGACCATCAATCAGATTATCGGCTTTGTGGGCTTTCAGGCGCGCGTGGTGGCGGTGTTTCAGGCCCTGCTCGGCCACCCGGTGCGCTGGCTGCCGGGGCACCATATCCCGCCTCACGCCCTGCCGGACGATAACGACCTGAACACGTGGCAGCCTGCCATACCCGAGGTTGAGCGTTGTCAGGCCAGCCCACAGCAGCTGGCCTCGCTTGAACGCTGGCAGGACGAGCCGTTATTGCATCCCCTTACGCCGGTGCTCTGTCATGAACCGTTGATCCTCGATCAAACCGGTGAAATTCTCATCAGTGGCATTCACACGGCGTATAAAGACGATGAGGCGGTAAGGCGTGCGGTAGAACAGCTGGCGCGATCGCCGGATCAGTTCAGCGCCGCGCAGTTTACCCCGCTGACAGATGATGGCCAGTCGCCCGTACAGGCCATCAATCTCCTCACCTGGAGCGCTTTTTGCGGCTGGCTGAACCGTCTGAAAATCGCCATTGGCAGAAGCGAATAACCACACTAACGACCGAAAGAGCGCTTGCTGTAGCAGTGAGATTCGCGTAAAACTGTCAGCCGCTCAATGGCTACGAAAATAGATCACTATGCTCCAGGACAACCCGCTGCTAGCGCAGCTTAAACAGCAACTGCATTCCCAGACGCCACGTGCTGAAGGGGTCGTAAAAGCCACGGAAAAAGGCTTTGGCTTCCTAGAAGTCGATGCGCAGAAAAGTTACTTCATTCCGCCTCCGCAGATGAAGAAAGTGATGCACGGCGATCGCATTACGGCCGTGATCCATAGCGAAAAGGATCGTGAATCAGCCGAGCCTGAAGAATTAATTGAACCGTTCCTGACCCGTTTTGTGGGTAAGGTGCTGAGAAAAGATGACCGTCTGTCCATCATTCCGGACCATCCTCTGCTGAAAGACGCCATCCCCTGCCGCGCTGAGCGTGGCGTGACGCATGATTTTAAAGAAGGTGACTGGGCCGTAGCAGAAATGCGCCGTCACCCTCTGAAGGGCGATCGCGGTTTTTATGCCGAACTCACCCAGTTTATCACCTTCGGTGAAGACCATTTCGTACCGTGGTGGGTCACCCTTGCCCGCCATAATCTGGAAAAAGAGGCGCCAGAAGGCGCAGCGACTGACATGCTGGACGAAGGTCTTGAGCGTCGCGATCTGACTGCCCTGAATTTTGTCACCATCGACAGCGCCAGCACCGAAGATATGGACGATGCGCTGTATGTTGAAGAGCAGGCTGACGGTAAACTGCTGCTAACCGTAGCGATTGCCGATCCGACAGCCTGGATCGCGGAAGGTACCCCGCTGGATGACGCGGCGAAAATCCGTGCCTTTACCAACTATCTGCCAGGCTTCAACATCCCGATGCTGCCGCGCGAGCTGTCGGATAATCTCTGCTCGCTGCGCGCTAACGAAGTGCGCCCGGTACTGGCCTGCCGCATGTCCATAGCTGCCGATGGCACTATCGAAGAGAACATTGAGTTCTTTGCTGCGCTGATCGAGTCTAAAGCCAAGCTGGTGTACGACGAGGTCTCTGACTGGCTGGAAAACAGCGGTAGCTGGCAGCCTGAGAATGAGGCCATTGCCGACCAGATCCGCCTGCTGCACCGTGTCTGTCTGAGCCGTAGCGAATGGCGTAAGACCCATGCGCTGGTCTTTAAGGATCGCCCAGACTACCGTTTCATTCTTGGTGAGAAAGGCGAAGTGCTGGATATCGTGGCGGAGCCGCGTCGCATTGCTAACCGCATCGTTGAAGAGTCGATGATTGCGGCGAACATCTGCGCGGCCCGCGTACTGCGCGACAAACTCGGTTTCGGTATCTATAATGTGCACACCGGGTTTGATCCGGCTAACAGCGAAGCCCTGGCGGCCCTGCTGAAAACCCATGACGTGCATGTGGATCCGCAGGAAGTTCTGACCCTGAATGGCTTCTGCAAGCTGCGCCGTGAACTGGATGCCCAGCCGTCTGGTTTCCTGGATAGCCGCATTCGTCGCTTCCGGTCTTTCGCTGAGATCAGCACCGAACCTGGCCCGCACTTTGGTCTGGGGCTGGAAGCCTACGCCACCTGGACCTCACCGATTCGTAAGTATGGCGATATGATTAACCACCGCCTGCTGAAAGCGATCGTTAAAGGCGAAACCATTGCCCGTCCACAGGACGAAGCCACGGTGCAGATGGCCGAGCGCCGTCGCCTTAACCGCATGGCTGAACGCGACGTCGGTGACTGGCTCTACGCCCGGTTCCTGAAAGACAAAGCCGGAACGGAGACCCGTTTCGCGGCGGAGATCATCGATGTCAGCCGTGGCGGCATGCGTGTGCGTCTGGTGGATAATGGCGCCGTGGCCTTTATTCCTGCGCCGTTCCTGCACGCCGTACGTGACGAGCTGGTCTGCAGCCAGGAAAACGGCACCGTGCAAATCAAGGGCGAAGTGGCCTATAAAGTGACCGAAGTTATCGACGTCACTATTGCTGAAGTGCGCATGGAAACACGCAGCATTATTGCCCGCCCTGCCGTCTGATTATTGAGTGCTTAAAAGTCGGTTCACCTCATTTGAGGGAACCGACTTTTTTTGCGTTAACGTCAAATTCATCATTTTTACTTATCTTTTTCTCCCCTAAATTGCGAAAAGCGATCACACTTATTCATGACAGTCTGGTGAATGCTTTAACGTGTCACCAGAATATTCATTCGCCTGTATCCTTTTTTGCCGATCTCGTTCTAATATAAGAATACTGGGAAAAAACAATAAGTTTAGTTCGGGTTTACCGTTATTTAAGCACGGTAAAACCGACTGAAAATGCACAGTGTGTGCAATTAAGTGCGCCTGGGAGAGAGCATGATTGACGATCTGGAGCAAAATTTGCTGTTTCGTTACATGGGCACCCACAGTCCCTGGTGGCGACTGACGGCGGACAGTAACGCGCTCCATCTTGCGGCCAGCGAAAGCGCCGATACCACGCAGGTTGTGGCGCTGAATGACGAGCAGGCCAACAGCATTCGCCAGATGACGGTTATTACCTCCAGCATTACCATGACGCTCTCCCTCTACGGAACCGAGGTGCCAGTGCACCTGGTGGGACGTAAGATCAATAAAAAAGAGTGGACCGGTACCGCCTCCGCCTGGAACGACACCCCTTCCGTCGCCCGCGATCTGGCGCAGGGGTTATCCTTTGCCGAGCAGGTGGTTTCAGAGGCCAACTCGGTCATCGTTATTCTCGACCGGCACGGCAATATTCAACGCTTCAACCGCCTGAGCGAAGAATATACCGGGATGAAAGAGCACGAGGTTATCGGTCAGAACGTCTTTAAACTGTTTATGAGCCGCAGCGAGGCAGCGGCTTCCCGGCGTAATATCAGCGGTTTTTTTCGGGACGGCAGCTCCTATGAAGTGGAACGCTGGATTAAAACCCGCAAAGGGCAGCGTTTGTTTTTATTCCGTAATAAATTCGTGCACAGCGGCAGCGGAAAAAATGAAATATTCCTTATCTGTTCCGGTACGGATATCACTGAAGAACGCCGTGCCCAGGAACGTCTTCGTGTACTTGCCAATACCGACACCATTACCGGCCTGCCAAACCGCAACGCTATCCACGATCTGATCAGCGAAGCGATTGAAACCCGTGGCGATGGCCAGGTGGGCGTGGTCTATCTTGACCTCGATAATTTCAAAAAAGTGAATGATGCCTACGGGCATATGTTTGGCGATCAGCTGCTGCAGGCGGTGGCGCTGGCTATCCTCAGTTGTCTGGAGGACGGGCAGGTCCTTGCGCGTCTGGGCGGCGACGAGTTTATCGTGCTGGCAACCGGTACGTCACAGGGTGCGCTCGAGGCCATGGCTTCGCGGATCCTCACCCGCCTGCGTCAGCCTTTCCGGATTGGTTTAATTGAAGTCTACACCGGCTGTTCGCTGGGGATCTCCCTCGCGCCGCAGCACGGCACCGATCGGGAAAGCGTGATACGCAACGCCGATACGGCCATGTATACCGCGAAAGAGAACGGACGCGGCAAGTTCTGCGTTTTCTCCCCGGAAATGAATCAGCGCGTATTTGAATATCTGTGGCTGGACACCAATCTGCGCAAGGCGCTGGAGAATGATCAGCTGGTGATCCACTACCAGCCCAAAATTACCTGGCGTGGCGAGGTGAGAACCCTCGAAGCGCTGGTGCGTTGGCAGTCTCCGGAGCGCGGACTGATCCCGCCACTGGAGTTTATCTCCTACGCCGAAGAGTCCGGACTCATCGTTCCATTGGGGCGTTGGGTGATGCTGGATGTGGTTCGTCAGGTTGCCAAATGGCGCGATAAAGGCATCAATTTACGCGTGGCGGTCAACGTTTCGGCCCGCCAGCTGGCAGACCAGACGATTTTCAGCGATCTGAAACAGGCGCTGAAGGATCTCAACTTTGAATATTGCCCCATTGACGTTGAATTGACCGAAAGCTGCCTGATTGAAAACGAAGAGCTGGCGCTGTCGGTGATCCAGCAGTTCAGCCAGCTGGGGGCGCAGATCCACCTTGATGATTTCGGAACCGGTTATTCGTCGCTGTCGCAACTGGCGCGTTTTCCCATCGATGCCATTAAGCTCGACCAGGCATTTGTCCGGGATATCCATAAGCAGTCGGTGTCGCAATCGCTGGTGCGCGCGATCGTTGCAGTCGCTCAGGCGCTGAATTTGCAGGTGATTGCCGAAGGGGTCGAGAGTGCGAAAGAAGACGCCTTTCTGACGAAGAACGGCGTCAATGAACGACAGGGATTTCTGTTTGCTAAGCCCATGCCCGCTGTCGCTTTCGAGCGATGGTTTAAACGTTATCAGTCACGGAATGCGCGCTAGCTGGCTTTACGCAGCCCCGATGCCGTGTGGCGGTCCTGCAACAGCACCAGCCGCTGCATATAGGCCACGTCCTTAGGTTGCAGGCAGAATGCGGCATCTACCCAATCTTCCGTGATGTCCATCAGCTCACTGCGCGGCAGCTGCAATACCCGCTGGCGGGCGCGCAGCATCGCTCTGACGCCATTCATTTTGGGTTGTAACGTGTCGATGAAGGTCCGCGTCGCCACGTAGCCCTGACCGGGTTCGAACAGCACGTCCACCAGACCCTGCTGCTCATACCATTCCGCAGTGTGCGACTCCCCTTTATAGATCAGCTCTTCTGCCAGTTTCATACCAGAGCGGCGGGCAACCAGCGAGTAGCCTCCCATCCCGGGGAACAGGTTAAAGGCGATTTCAGGAAACCCTAAGCGGGCATCCCGTTGCGCCAGTAAAAAGTGGTGCGCCAGCGCCGCTTCAAAGCCACCGCCAAGGGCACTGCCCTCTACCATCGACAGGGTGATCGCCCCGGTATCAAATCCCCGCGATGCGGCGTGGACACAGTCCACACAGGCGCGGGCATAGGCCCGAAGCGCTTCCCGACGCCCGTTCTCAATGCACTCGACAAAGAAGCGTAAATCGCCGCCAGTATTATACATATCGGGCACCAGCGAACCGGTCACCCAGAAATCAACCTCAAACCCGGACTGACGCACCAGCCAGGACAGGTTCATAATCTCCTCTATAAGCGCATGATTGAAGCAGGGACGCGGCTGGGCCCGTAACATCATCCACACGGTACGTCTCTCCTCCTCGTAATAGCCGGCGAGCTGAGTGAATCGTGCAGAATCAGTGAACAGTTTACAGGTTGCCTGATTGATAATTGTCATAGTCTAATTCCTCATAGAAAAAAGCGCCTTGCGCGCAGAGTTAGACTAATCCACTACATAATTCCTACGTATAAAGAAGCATCAAAATATCACTACCATTAATGGGCTTTCGTTAGCTCACTTTTTCCCTTCTCTTTTGCCTTCAATTTCTGCATCATTGAATTTATTCACTTTTCATTTAGGGATGAGATTATGTCTGATATCGATGCACTGAAAGTGGCGCAACGTATTGATACTGTGCTGGATATTCTGGTCGCAGGCGATGTGAACTCTGCTCTTCGTAATCTCGAGATATTAAAATCAGAATTACTGACCCAGGCGGGCGAGCAGAAAAACCCCGAGGCAGTATCGCCTAAATCCCCCTGGGAAGTTTAAGGCTCGATCCATCTCTCGTGTTTATGTCAGTTTTCAACTAACGGCGATGCCGTTTTAATATGGATGCTATGAACTCCCGACAACAAGTAATATTACAGATGGTGATCGATACAGGGCGTGTGAGTGTCGTTGATCTGGCAAAAGCGACCGGCGTGTCAGAAGTCACCATCCGCCAGGATCTCAATCTTCTGGAAAAAATGAGCTATCTCCGTCGCGCGCACGGTTACGCCGTCCCGCTGGACAGCGAAGATGTTGAAACGCGGATGATGAACAACTATGCGCTGAAACGCGAGCTGGCGGAGTTTGCCGCGTCTCTGGTGAATAATGGCGAAACGGTGTTTATCGAGAACGGCAGCTGCAATGCCCTTCTCGCGCGCACGCTGGCCGACCAGAAAGAAGAGGTTACCATCGTGACGGTGAGCAGCTATATAGCGCATCTTCTGAAGGAGACGCGCAGCGAAGTGATTTTGCTCGGCGGCATTTACCAGAAAAAAAGCGAAAGCATGGTTGGCCCGCTTACCCGTCAGTATGTGCAGCAGGTCCATTTCAACAAGGCATTTATCGGCATTGATGGCTGGTTGCCTGATACCGGCTTTACCGGACGGGACATGATGCGCTCGGATGTGGTAAATGCGGTGCTGGAGAAAGGCGGCGAGACCATTGTGCTCACCGACAGCTCAAAATTCGGTGCGGTTCACCCTTATACCATGGGCCCGGTCTCTCGCTTCAGCCGGGTTATTACCGACGAGGGCATTAAACAGGCGCACATCGCTAATCTGCAGCAAGACGGCTTAACCGTCGATATCGTCAAAAAACCTGCCTGACCCTACTCTAACGCCCGAATATCGGGCGTCATTTTTCTGCCCCTTCGCTCTGAGACTTTTCTGAACCCCCGTTTAAGACTATTTACCTGTCGGATCAGTAATAAAGACGTAAAATTATTGTTAGCGATATAACAGGAAGTAACTATCACCTGCGTGATCTTGTAACGCCTGCGCAATCAAGTTTCATGGAATAACGCGCTTGAGGGGGATTGATAACCATTTAAGCGAAATGATTTCCGTGGATCAATACTTCAGGAGAATGAATTATGACTTTTAACAGCAAAAAATTATCCGCTGCTATGCTGGCCGTTACGCTGGCATTATCCCTGAGCGCGTGCTCCGGCATGAGCAGACAAGACCGTAATACCGCGATTGGTGCGGGTGCTGGCGCAATCGGTGGTTCCGTCTTAACTGACGGTAGCACGCTGGGTACCCTGGGTGGTGCTGCAGTGGGTGGGATCATCGGTCACCAGGTTAAATAACCTACCGATTGCCACCGCAGTCATTTGATGACGCCCTGCTGTTCTGGCGCTATCTCAAAATAAAAACAATAAGCCACGGTCTCGACCGTGGCTTATTTGTTTTGGCGGTACGTTAACCGCCCGCTAATTTCACTTTCATCCCTTTTGCTTCCAGGAGGGATTTAATGAGATCCCGCTTATCGCCCTGGATCTCAATAACGCCATCTTTAACTGAGCCGCCGCATCCGCATTTTTTCTTCAATTCTGCGGCAATCTGCGTAAGGGTGGCATCGTCGGCGTCAATTCCGGTGATCAGCGATACGCCCTTCCCTTTACGTCCGCTGGTCTGGCGTTGAATACGTACAATGCCATCACCTTTTGGTCGCTCAGCGATCTCTTTTGGCTCATCAATGCGCCCGGTTTCTGTCGAATAGACCAGGCGACTGTTAGTGTCGCGCATTACGCCCCCTTCTGAAGTGATGCGTTGATAGCTTTCAGGGTTTGTGCCGGATCGGCTGACTGGGTGACCGGTCGACCAATAACCATATAGTCCACGCCCGCCGCCAGCGCCTGTTCTGGGGTCATGATGCGGCGCTGATCGCCTGCATCGCTCCCCTGGGGACGGATGCCCGGCGTGACCAGCTTGAAATCCTGTCCGATGGCACTTTTGAAGCGAACGGCTTCTTGAGCAGAGCAGACGACGCCATCAAGGCCACAGGAGTGCGTCAGGCGGGCCAGACGTTCGGCATGCTCTGCCGGTGACAACGTCACGCCAAGGTCCAGCAGATCGCTGGCTTCCATGCTGGTCAGCACGGTAACGGCAATCAGCAATGGGGCCTCTTTACCGAAGGGTAACAGCGCTTCGCGAGCGGCGGTCATCATACGCGCCCCGCCGGAGGCGTGAACGTTCACCATCCAGACTCCAAGCTCAGCCGCAGCCGCAACCGCATGGGCCGTGGTGTTAGGAATATCGTGGAATTTCAGATCCAGAAAGACATCAAATCCGCGCTGCTGCATATCCCGAACAATTTGCGGACCAAAAAGCGTGAACATCTCTTTACCGATTTTCAGGCGGCAGTCTTGCGGATCAATTCGATCAACGAACGCCAGGGCATTGTCGCGATTGTTGTAATCCAGAGCGACAACAACAGGAGATTCAGTAACTACGCGGGAGGAAGATGAAGCTACAGACGTCATGACCGGACCTTCTCGTCGATGGGCGCCGCATCGGCGCGGGAATGTTAAACGGCGAGCATTCTACCTGCGCACCACAAAAATTAACAGGTTACATTTTCTTTCCTGCCAGACTACAGCGCGCACGGACCCAGTGTTTAACCTTAATTAGTATGTTGTAACTAAATTAAGCCTTTTTAAAAATTACTGCCCATCGAGGCCGCGAATTGGCTTAATAGTGGACCAGGCGCGGCATGACGGACAGTGCCAGTAGAGGGTATAGGCCGTAAAACCACACTTCTGGCAGCGATAGCGCGGCTTGCTGCGCACCTGCTCGCCTACCATGTCGCGCAGCACCATCAGGCTCTCTTTGGCGCGCCCCTCTTCTGCCTCGTTCAGGTGATAATCCATCAACTTATGGAAGACGCGCATGGTGGGATGGCGCTGCAGCTGGCGGGTAATGTAGACCTGCGCCGTATCACTGCCTTCGTGTTCCTGAACCACATCCGCCAGCATCAGCTCCGCTGTCGCCCCGGTGTTCTCTTCCACGCAACGGCGCAGGAAAGCCACCCACTCTGAGGTCATGCCCAGCTGCTGATAGCAGGTTTGCAACATCTCCAGGGTTTCGCTGACCAGCTCTTTATCCTGATCGATAACCCGGAGCAGGCTCTCCACCGCCTTCTGGTAATCCCCTTTCGCCATATAGACGCGCCCCATCATGATGGAGACGCGCGCGCTGCTGCGATCCGCGGCGGCACCCTTGCGAAGAAGCGCCATGGCTTTGTCCATATCTTCGCTGCCCATCTGTTGCAGGGCGAGTTCACAGTAAAAGTGGCCAATTTCAACGCGCTGTTTATCTTTGCCGAGCTTCACCAGACGTTCAGCAACGTCGATCGCTTTCTGCCATTCGCTGGTGGCCTGGTAAATCTGCAGCAACTGCTGCAGGGCGCTGATGCGAAAATCGGTTTCATCCACCAGCTGCTTGAACATCTCTTCGGCGCGATCGTAGAGGCCGGCCGCCATGTAGTCACGGCCCAGCTGTTGTACCGCCAGCAAACGCTGCTCATAGGTTAATGAGGCGCTCTCCATTAAGGTCTGGTGGATGCGGATAGCGCGGTCGACTTCACCGCGGGAGCGGAACAGATTACCGAGCGTAAGGTGGGCTTCAACGGTACCGGTATCCTCTTTCAACATCTCAAGGAACAGATCGACCGCTTTATCCTGTTGGTTGCTCAGAAGGAAGTTAACCCCGGCGACATAGTCGCGAGAAAGACGGTTCGCCTCATCCTGCTTTGTTTGTTGCGCACTTCTGCGGCCCATATACCAGCCATAGGCTGCGGCTACAGGCAAAAGCAGAAACAACAACTCCAGCATCTTAGATTATTCCTTCGCTACCGGCACACCTGAACTTACCGGAACGTCGGCCGGAGGCGCAATTTGGTTTTCATGACGTTTAATCTTTCGTTCAGCCCGGGCGAGTGTTACCCGAACTTTAAGCCAGAACAGACCGCAAATCAGCCAGCCGATAACAAACCCGGCAGCAAACAGAACCGCCAGGAGGCTGGATATCCGATATTCGCCTTGCGCCAGCAGATAATTAAACGTTACCTGTTGATCGTTTTGCGCACCCAATGTGACGGAAATGACAAAAATCGCCAACACCAGTAAGAAAATGAGTAAATATTTCACATTACTTCCCGTTATGTGGTTTAAGCGAATAAAGAGTGTTCACCATAGCGTAACCAGCCTTATAAACTACCATTTTCAGGACGGGCGCGAAACGGAAAAAGCGTCGCGCCACGTCCAGATCTGCGGCTTAATATAATAATTTCAACCTCAGTCAGCTTTCTTGCTCTCTGTCGGCAATTTCCCGCTTCTCTTCAGCCGGAGGCGTGAGCGGGCCACAGAATCGCTGAGCAAGCCAGGTCGCACAGGTGATCAACAGCCAGGAAATCAATGTGGCGACCACCAGATCCCGCGGCCAGTGCATGCCAAGCAGCAAGCGGCTTCCCATCACGCCCGTCGCCCAGACCAGCAATACCACGATAGTGACCGTGCGCCGACGCGGCCACAGCAACCCTATCCCCAGTAACGCCCAGCTTGCCGCGAACATGGTATGCCCGGACGGGAAAGCAAAACCGGTCTCTTTCTGCCAGTGTTTACGTAAAAAAGTGGGAATAGTCTGTTGTTCAGCAAGCTGTTCTTCTACCAGCTCACCGCGCGCTTTACGCTTTAAATTGTAGAAGTCGTTGACCGGGACATGGTGAGTTTTTTCCAGCCAGACCACGAAAGGACGCGGCTCCTGCACCCGATCTTTTACCAGGGATTTAACGCCCTGACCCACCAGAATGACCCCCGCAAGGATGGCAAAAAGCATGACGGCTGCCCGCAGGCGGAAACGCAGGCACCACAAAAACCAGCCGCAGAGTAGCGTATGCGTAATAATTCCCCAGGGCTGGGTGACGGTCTCCGTTATCCAGAACAGCACCTTCAACCATCCGCTATTCGTGCCTGGCTGCCACTGCCAGCCCGTTATCCATAAGGCCGCAGGCATAATGAGCAATATCCCCGCGCCAACCGCCGTGCGGCGGGCAATTGAAAGCATGTCGTCTCCTTTTTCCGATAAGCCTCACAATCATAACCGAAAAATCAGAACTGCGTAAAAATGTCGGATTGTGCGTTTAACGTTCGTTAAGCCGGCAGTGATTAGGTGAACCCGTGCAGCTTGTGGCAAAATAAGAACATACCGACAGCCAAACAGGCGACAGACACAAGGCGTGTCAGCATTTTCTGGAGAATCACATGCAGCTTAAACGTGTGGCAGAAGCCAATCTGCCAACCCCCTGGGGCGATTTCCTGATGGTGGGCTTTGAAGAACTGGCAACCGGGCAGGATCATGTCGCGTTAGTCTTCGGCGATACGTCCGGGCAGACGCCGGTTCTGGCTCGCGTTCATTCTGAGTGTCTTACGGGTGATGCCCTGTTTAGCCTGCGCTGCGATTGTGGTTTTCAACTTGAAGCTGCCCTGTCGCGCATCGCCGAAGAGGGCCGGGGCATTCTGCTGTATCACCGTCAGGAGGGCCGCAACATCGGTCTGCTGAATAAGATCCGCGCCTATGCGTTGCAGGATCAAGGCTACGATACGGTTGAAGCTAATCACCAGTTGGGCTTTGCTGCCGATGAACGTGATTTCACCCTGTGCGCGGATATGTTCAAGCTGCTGGGCGTCGATGAAGTGCGTCTGCTGACCAATAACCCGCGGAAGGTGGAGATCCTGACCGAAGCCGGGATCAACATCGTTGAACGTGTGCCGCTGATTGTGGGGCGTAACCCGAAAAACGAACACTATCTGGATACCAAAGCGGCCAAGCTAGGTCATCTGCTTAACAAGTAAAAACAACAGCCCGGCAATTTATGCCGGGCTGATTTTCTTTTAGTTCAGCATATTACGAATGACATAGTGCAAAATGCCGTCGTTCTGGTAGTAGGTGAGCTCCGTCGCGGTATCGATACGACAGCGGCAGTTCACCACCTCGGTTTGCCCATCAGCTCGCGTCAGTTTGACCGGCACGGTGGCGCCAGGCGTCAGGTTCTGCAGATCCGCAATGTCAATGCGCTCCTCACCCGTCAGCCCCAGGGTTTTACGCGATACCCCCTCCGGGAACTCCAGAGGTAAAATCCCCATCCCGATCAGGTTTGAACGGTGGATACGCTCAAACGATTCGGCGATAACGACGCGTACACCGAGCAACCTGGGTCCTTTTGCTGCCCAGTCGCGGCTTGATCCGGAGCCGTACTCTTTCCCGGCAATGACCGCCAGCGGGATGCCATCCTGCTGATATTTCATCGCCGCATCATAGATTGAGATCACTTCGGTTCCGGGCAGATAGCGTGTCATTCCGCCTTCCACCCCAGGCACCATCTCGTTGCGGATACGAATATTAGCGAAGGTGCCACGCATCATCACTTCATGGTTGCCGCGACGCGAACCGTAGGAGTTGAAGTCCCGTCGCTCTACGCCACGACTCTGGAGATAACGTCCTGCCGGGCTATCCGCTTTGATACTGCCTGCCGGGGAGATATGGTCGGTGGTCACCGAGTCACCGAGGATGGCCAGCACGCGCGCGCCGTGGATATCTTCCAGCGGTTTGGGTTCTGCCAGCATCTCGTCAAAGAACGGGGAGAGACGGATATAAGTGGAATCCTCCTGCCAGCTATAGGTATCTGAGCGCGCCACTTCAATGGTTTTCCACTCCGGCGTGCCTTCAAACACTTCGGCGTACTCTTTGCGGAACATGTCGGTGGACACTTTTTCAACCGCAAGGGCAATTTCCTGTGCCGATGGCCAGATATCTTTCAGATAAACCGGATCCCCTTTGCGATCGTATCCCAGCGGATCGGTTGCCAGATTGATATTCATGTTGCCCGCCAGCGCATAGGCCACCACCAGCGGCGGAGAGGCCAGCCAGTTGGTTTTAATCAGCGGATGGATACGTCCTTCAAAGTTACGGTTGCCCGAGAGCACCGCCCCTACCGTCAGATCGCCCTGCTTGATTGCTGTCTCGATAGGTTCCGGCAGCGGCCCAGAGTTGCCGATACAGGTGGTACACCCGTAGCCCACCAGGTTAAAGCCCAGTTCATCAAGATACGGCGTCAGGCGGGCCTGCGCCAGATAATCGGAGACCACTTTCGAGCCCGGGGCCAGCGAGGCTTTAACCCATGGCTGGCGTTTCAGGCCGAGGGTAACCGCTTTTTTCGCCAGCAGCCCCGCCGCCATCAGGACGCTGGGGTTCGAGGTGTTGGTGCAGGAGGTGATGGCCGCGATCGCAACCGCGCCGTCCGGGAGTTGGTACTGCTGGCCGTTCATGACGTAATCAATGGGCCGGCGATCCTTCTGTGCGGTATTGACCTCCAGTTCAGTGCTGGCGGCAAACGCCTTAGGTACATCCGGCAAAGCCACCCGGTCCTGGGGACGTTTCGGCCCGGCGACGCTGGCCTCTACATCGCCCATATCCAGCGCCAGGGTGCTGGTGAACACCGGTTCATCGCCCGGATTACGCCACATCCCCTGTGCTTTGGCGTAGGCTTCCACCAGCGCGACCTGCTCGCTGCTGCGACCGCTAAGGCGCATATACTCCAGCGTCACGCCGTCAATGGGGAAGAAACCGCAGGTAGCGCCATATTCAGGCGCCATATTGGCGATAGTGGCCCGGTCTGCCAGCGGCAGAGAGTCGAGGCCGTCACCATAGAATTCTACAAACTTACCCACCACGCCGTGCTTACGCAGCATCTGGGTGACGGTGAGCACCAGGTCGGTGGCGGTAATGCCCTCGCGCAGCTTGCCGGTCAGCTTAAAGCCGACCACATCCGGGATCAGCATTGAAACCGGCTGGCCGAGCATCGCCGCTTCGGCTTCGATCCCCCCTACCCCCCAGCCCAGCACGCCGAGACCGTTGATCATGGTGGTGTGGGAGTCCGTGCCGACCAGCGTATCGGGGTAGGCCACCCACTCCTTATCCTGCAGTTCACTCCACACCGCTTTGCCGAGATACTCCAGATTGACCTGGTGGCAGATACCGGTGCCAGGTGGGACGACGCTGAAGCGACTGAACGCCTGCTGGCCCCACTTCAGAAACACATAGCGTTCGTGGTTACGCTCCATCTCCAGACGCACGTTCTCTTCAAACGCCTCATCATCGCCAAAATGGTCCACGGTCACCGAGTGGTCAATAACCAGGTCAACCGGGGAGAGCGGGTTCACTTTTGCGGTATCGCCCCCCAGGCGTTTTACCGCTTCACGCATTGCCGCCAGATCAACCACCGCCGGGACGCCGGTGAAATCCTGCATCAGCACCCTGGCCGGACGATAGGCGATCTCCCGGTCGGCGTGGGCGTTCTGCAACCATCCGGCCAGGGCGTGAATATCCTCAGCCGTAACGGAGAGGTCATCCTGCCAGCGCAGGAGGTTTTCCAGTAACACTTTAAGTGACTTGGGTAAGCGCGCAATATCCCCAAGTTCCTTTGCGGCCAGTGGCAGACTGTAGTAGTGATAGGTTTTGTTCTCAGCCTGCAATGTGTCCTTACTGGCTTCGCGTAGGGTTAACGACATAAGCTCCTCCTTAATTACCGGGATTGCGATGCCCTGACTTTTATCAGGGCCGTAATTAAAGATAACACATCGTCACCGTAACGATTTGATAACAACTCAAATGGACAAATTCAGTGCAAAAAGAAGGCATAAAAAAGCCCCGCGGGCGCGAGGCTTTCATCATTTCACTGTAGGGTGAGCCAGATTAGCTGACACCAGAAGAGGATCGAGAGGGAAAAGGCGGCCATCCACGACCAGTATTTAGCTCCGGATATATTATTCATCATTGCGGCACCACGCTTTATTAATTTATTGCTCGCTGAGTTTGTCTCAGTTCGGTATTGCTGATGTGTATTTATTAAAGAGTACAAAAGCGCATCGGATTATTATCGCCGGGGGCTGATAATAAGAATTATTGTTTTTTGTCTTCGTCTTCTGCGAAGAGATCAATGAAAGCTTGTTGTACAGGCGATAGCTTCCAGGATGCCGGGACGTTACCTGTGGATCCATTACGGACTTTGCGACGCGTGTCACGCTGCTGACATACAGGCTTCACTGCTTCACTACGCCCCTGAACCGCCATGCTTAACCCCAGAATTTCCAGATAAGTAAAGCCACCACTACCCAAAACAGGGTGGAGCCGAGAAACACCGTCAGCCAGGCTTTGCGCTTAAGTCCTGGGTCCCTTTGCGGCTCTTGACGTCCTGACGGCATTGCTAACCCCATACAATCGATTTCGCTTATCATTTGAATACCAAACAATTGGTATAAGTAATCGTAGTTGAGATAAATCCTAAAGAAACTTTAGTCGAAGATCCAGCGAATTTACGAATCGTCTGGCATGAAATAGTTAATCTTTTGAGCGGAAATATATAAATGAAACGTGGGATTTGCATAGCTGCAAAATATTTTCTATTTTTGTCACGTTTTTACAACTGACTCATGAAAAAAACGCCATAACATTATGGTTATTGTGAGAAATGAACGCAGATCGGGGGGATTTAATTCGGGTCTTGAGAAATAACGGTATCTCTCCCGAAGGAAAGATACCGGAGGTAATTATTTTTCAGGCAGCTTAATATCTTTAAACATCGCTTCGATATCGTCGTTAGAGCGCAGCGCCACCGCCGTATCTACCACGTCACGGGTCAGATGTGGCGCAAATCGTTGAATAAAATCATACATATAGCTACGCAGGAAGGTGCTACGGCGGAAACCAATTTTGGTCGTGCTGTGGCCGAATACGCCCTGGGTATCCAGACGCACTAAATCCGGATCGGCAACAGGATCCACCGCCATGCTGGCGATAACCCCGACGCCAAGACCCAGCCGCACATAGGTTTTGATCACATCGGCATCGGTGGCGGTAAAGACGATCCTCGGCGTAAGCCCCGCGCGATTAAAGGCGGTATCGAGTTCCGAGCGGCCCGTAAAGCCGAAGGTGTATGTCACCAGCGGATACTGCGCCAGCTCTTCAATGGACACCGACGTTTTTGCCGCCAGCGGATGTTCCGGCGTCACCACAATCGAACGGTTCCAGTGATAGCAAGGCAGCATCACCAGATCGTCATACAGATGCAGCGCTTCGGTGGCGATGGCAAAGTCCGCATTGCCCTTGGAGACCGCTTCGGCAATCTGTGTTGGCGAGCCCTGATGCATATGCAACGACACGCGAGGGTAGCGCTCGATAAAGCCTTTGATCACCCCTGGCAACGCGTAGCGCGCCTGAGTATGGGTGGTGGCAATATACAACGAGCCTTTATCCGGCCAGGTGTGCTCTCCGGCAACGGATTTAATGGCATCAACCTTCGACAGCACTTCGCGGGCGATGCGGATAATCTCCTGTCCTGCTGGCGTTACCTGGGTAAGATGCTTACCACTGCGGGCGAAAATCTGGATCCCCAGCTCATCTTCAAGCATGCGTACCTGCTTACTGATGCCGGGTTGCGAAGTGTAAAGACCTTCTGCGGTGGAGGAGACGTTAAGGTTGTGGTTGACCACCTCAACGATATAGCGGAGCTGCTGTAGTTTCATGCCAGACCATCCGATTTAGCGCACACGGGCAATCGCTTAAGACGATTTGATAATAAAGAAAGGGTTAACTATAACCACTATATCACTTATATCTTTGCTGTATAGCCCGGAACAAAAAATAATAACCCGGTAATAAAAAAGGGCCGGAATACCGGCCCTTACGAGGTAACTTAGCGTAAATTAAGGCTATTTCTT
Source organism: Leclercia sp. M50 (assembly GCF_037150775.1). NCBI lineage: Bacteria > Pseudomonadati > Pseudomonadota > Gammaproteobacteria > Enterobacterales > Enterobacteriaceae > Leclercia > Leclercia sp. M50. Next base: position 2,530 of record NZ_JBBCPK010000061.1, on the reverse strand, counting down.
GCCTTCAACCCATTTGCCGTCAACATAAAATGCTGACCAGCCAGTGGCTTTACCCTCTTTCTCAGCAGCGACATATTGCTGCTTGGTTTTACGGCTAAATCGCACCACGGTCTTATTACCTTCTGCATCCTGCTGCGGTGCATCAGCCAGGTAACGCAGTTTTTCTGGCAGGCGATCGCGGAAGCGGTAAAGCTCCTCAACCAGCGGCGCACGCGTTTCACGCGATTTCGGGAAGGTATTCGCCGCCAGGAAGACGCCCGCAGCACCGTCACGCAGTACAAAGTACGCATCGGATTTTTCACACGGCAGCTCCGGCAACGGAACCGGATCTTCCTTCGGCGGTGCCACTTCACCGTTACGCAGGATCTTACGCGTGTTTTTGCAGTCGTCATTGGTGCAGGCCATGTACTTACCAAAACGCCCCATTTTCAGGTGCATTTCAGAACCACACTTCTCGCATTCCACAATCGGACCGTCATAACCCTTGATGCGGAACTCACCCTCTTCAATCTCGTAACCGTCGCAGGTCGGGTTGTTACCGCAGACATGCAGCTTACGTTTTGGGTCGATGAGGTAGCTGTCCATCGCTGTGCCGCACTTATTGCAGCGGCGTTTGGCGCGTAATGCGTTGGTTTCCGCATCGTCGCCTTCCAGCACGTTCAGCACTTCGTTTTCCGGCACCAGGTTGATGGTGGTTTTGCAGCGCTCCTTCGGCGACAACGCATAGCCTGAGCAGCCAAGGAAGACACCGGTCGTGGCGGTACGAATACCCATCTTACGGCCGCAGGTCGGACAGTCGATGCTGGTCAGCACCATCTGGTTCGGCTGCATGCCACCCTCTTCCGGATCTTTTTCCGCTTTATCCAGCTGCTTGGTGAAGTCGCTGAAGAAGCTATCCAGCACCTTCTTCCACTCGGCTTCATGGTTAGCCACCTGGTCCAGGCTGTTTTCCATCTGCGCGGTAAAATCGTAGTTCATCAGCTCGCGGAAGTTATCTTCCAGGCGATCGGTGACGATTTCACCCATTTTCTCCGCATAGAAACGGCGGTTTTCCGTGCGCACATAGCCGCGATCCTGAATGGTCGAGATGATCGACGCATAGGTCGACGGACGACCGATACCACGTTTTTCCAGCTCTTTCACCAGCGAGGCTTCGCTGAAGCGTGCCGGCGGCTTGGTGAAGTGCTGAGCCGGGGTCAGCTCAACCAGGGAAAGTTCATCCCCGGCGTTGACCGCTGGCAGGGTTTTATCTTCATCACCCTTACGCAGCGCAGGCATCACTTTGGTCCAGCCATCGAAACGCAGGATACGGCCACGCGCCTTGAGGCGGAAATCACCCGCGCCGACGGTCAGCGTGGTGGAGTCATACTGCGCCGGGGTCATCTGACAGGCAACAAACTGGCGCCAGATCAGCTGATACAGTTTTTGCGCATCGGCTTCCATATCCTTGAGGGATTCCGCCAGCACAGAGACGTCAGAAGGACGAATCGCTTCGTGCGCTTCCTGGGAGTTCTCTTTGCTGTTGTACTGATTGGCGCTTTCCGGCAGGTATTTCTTACCGAAATTGTCGCCAATGTAATCACGCACCATGTTGACGGCGTCCTGGCTCAGGTTGGTAGAGTCAGTACGCATATAGGTGATGTGACCCGCTTCATACAGACGCTGCGCCATCATCATGGTTTTTTTCACGCCATAGCCCAGACGGGTGCTGGCCGCCTGCTGCAATGTGGAGGTGATAAACGGTGCGCCAGGCTTGCTGCTGGTCGGTTTGTCTTCACGATCCAGCACCTGATAGCGCGCTTTTTCCAGCAGCGCTACCGCGGCCATGGTCTGTTCGCGATTTTCAGGACGGAACGGCTTATCGTTCTGGTGCGACACTTCCAGCGGCAGGGTGTCGCCGCCCGGCGTGGTCACGCTGGCGTCAATTTCCCAGAACTCTTCTGGCACGAACGCTTTGATTTCGCGTTCCCGTTCAACCACCAGACGCACGGCAACAGACTGTACGCGGCCTGCGGAAAGTCCACGCGCAATCTTTTTCCACAGCAGTGGAGAAACCATGTAACCCACGACGCGGTCCATAAAGCGGCGCGCCTGCTGAGCGTTGACGCGGTCGATATTCAGCTCACCCGGCTTTTCAAAGGCCTGGCGGATCGCGTTTTTAGTAATTTCGTTAAACACTACGCGGCTGTAGCGTGTGTCATCGCCCCCGATCACTTCCCGCAGGTGCCATGCAATGGCCTCCCCTTCGCGGTCAAGGTCGGTTGCGAGATAGATGTGGTCGGCTTTTTCCGCCAGCTGTTTCAGCTCGGAGACGACTTTCTCTTTACCCGGCAGTACTTCGTACTGTGCCTGCCAGTTATCCCATGGGTTAACTCCCATGCGATTTACGAGCGCGCTACGTTCATCCTTTTTAGGCTTTTTGGCCCCTTTGGTGGAGGTAGAGTCGGCGCTCTTCTTGGCTGAGCCACTGGTCGGCAGATCGCGGATATGACCGACGCTGGACTTAACCACGTAGTCACTACCCAAATAC